>DAIBSV010000062.1 GCA_027415455.1 Nitrospirota bacterium
GCCCCCCCACCCCCCATCAGGACGGCCGAGGTAAAGAGAAATCCCGCCGACCGGGATGAGAGCCTGCGAGCGGTGAAGCTCCACATGACGAGAACAAGAAGAAGCAACAGCATCGCCCCTTCAACGGAGACGAGAACGGGGCGCCGCAATGAGGACGGGAGATCGAGGTATCTGTTGCCGAGCCAGTATTCGTCGAGCAGACCCGGTATGGCAAAGATCAGAATGGTCAATCTTGTCCGAAATGGCATCGTCACGGGGTTTTGGCTCCAGGAGTAGGTGTGGACAAAGACGGAATGGCAGGGGAATCTGTCGACAGATGGGGCCGTCCGGATGTCCCGGGCTTGATGAGTCCGGCTTTCTCCTTTTTCGCCCTGTCGATGATCTGCTGGAAGAATGGACGCTCGGGGGTTTTCGGATCGAGCGTGAGACCCTTTTCAAAGTAGGGCATGGCGTCCATGGCGGTTCCCTGCGTCCAGAGAATGGACCCCAAGGCAAAGTAAGCCGGAGCAAGATTCGGGTCGAGTGCGATCGCCTTTTTGAGCTCCACGATTGAACCGTCCACCTGCTTCACGACCCGGTAGAGCATTCCAAGTTTATAGTGGGCCAACCCGAAGTTCGGATAACGCGCCACGATCGCTTTGTAGTCATCAAGGGCTTCCTTGTAATGTCCGGACGCCAAGGCCTTGTCACCGGCTGTAAAGGGATAGGCGATGACGACCGGTTCGGCCTTCTTGTAAAAATAGGTCATGTAGCCGACGACATATACGGCAAACACAACCCATCCGATCTTCGCCCAGAATCGAATCTTCGCCTCCTGGATCGTTCCCCGGGATCTCCGGAGAACATAGGACGTCCCCACGGCGGCAAACACAAACGCCACAAGAATCGCCGCGAGCGACATGCCAAGAAGAGGAAGATTCATGTTGTCGAGAATCGGTCGGGTATTCATCAACACACTCCTTTAAAAAATCAGACGGGATGGGCCTCCACCCAATCCCGGCCCGTCCCGAGACGGACTGTAAGGGGAACAGAGAGCGAAACCGCTCCCTCCATGCATTCCCGGACTGCCTCTGAAACCGCCTCGATCTCCTCTTCAGGAAGTTCGAGCAAAAGCTCGTCGTGGACCTGGATCAACAGGCGGGACTTGGCCCCCATTGTCAAAAGGCGACGGTCAAGATCGACCATCGCCTTCTTGATGAGATCGGCCGCCGAACCCTGGAGGACAGAGTTGACTGCCATCCGCTCCCCGTACTCCCGAATTCTGCGATTATCGGACAGAATTTCGGGAATGGGACGGATTCGTCCCAGGATCGTCGAAATCCGGCCCGTCTTTTCCGCTTCCTTTCGAATCTTTTCAAAATAGGGGCCTACTTCTGAAAAAACACTGAAGTACCGATCGATGATGGCCTGGGCTTCGGCGGGTGCAATTCCGAGGTCCTGGGCAAGGCTGAACGAGGACATGCCGTAGAGAATCCCGAAATTGAATGTTTTGGCCCGTCTCCTCGTTTCGGGGGTCACCGGCTCTCCGAACAGGAGAAGCGCGGTGCGGGAATGAATATCTTGTTTGTCCGCAAATGCTTGCAGCAGAAATGGATCCTGGCTTAAGTGGGCCAGAAGCCGGAGCTCGATTTGGGAATAGTCGGCCGAGAGAAGCAAGGAACCTTCCGGAGAGACGAAACATCTCCGGATCAGGAGTCCCAGATCGGTCTTTGCCGGAATGTTCTGGAGATTCGGACCTGAAGAAGAAAGGCGCCCTGTCGCCGCGACAGTCTGGTTGAACTGTCCATGAAGCCGATGGTCGGGGCCAGTTCCCTCCTCCATGGGAGCAAGGTAGGTCGACAGGAATTTTCTCAGCTGCCGGTATTCCAGAATGAGTCCCGGGAGTGGATGAATCGGGGCAAGAACCTGCAGGGACTCCTCGTCGGTGGAGGGGGCGCCGCCCTTCTTCCCGGTCTTGCGAGGGGCCGGAAGCCCCAGCTTTCCGAACAGGACCTCTCCCACCTGTTTTGGAGAAAGGATGGAGAAGGATCCACCAGCCATCGTGTGGATCTCTTTTTCGAGCCCACCGATCCTCCCTTCGATAGTCCGCCGGACCTCACCAATCCGGGACCGGCTCACCATGATACCTGCCTGTTCCATCCTGACAAGAACCCGGGCCACCGGAATTTCAATATTGGTCAGAAGAGAGGCAAGGGAGAGTGCATCAATGCCCCGTTGAAGCTTCTCAAGAACGGCGAAGACGAGGGAGGCTCTCTCTTCGGAACTCTCGGAATTTCCGGCTATGAAAAGCTGATCCCTGAGAGCTGTCAGACTATAGTCACGGCGCCCGGGATCAAGAAGATAGCCTGCAAGCTCCATATCGAAGGCCGGGAGCGGCTCGTCGCACAGGTGGGGACATCTCCGGAGAAGGGCTGTGAGGGTCGACGTCCACGTGGAACGGCCAGACCTCAAGACATCCATCCCGGTCCGACAGAGCTCCTCCGGGGATTCGGTCCAACGCCAGACCTGCCCATCCCAGATCCCGTTTCCCCACTCCGGATCGAAAAGGATGCCCTGAGTCGAAGGAGGGGGAACCGGGTCGCATGTCGAAGAACGGTCAGGAGTTTTCCCTGTTTTCCGGGCCTGCTTGTCCTTCCATTCGAGAATACGGGCAAGAAGCGTCGCCGTTTCAAGCGATTCAGCCAGCGCGCGAAGATCGTTTTCATGAGGCACTCCGATCGCCATTGCTTCCGGAGAAGCGTCGGCCTCAATGCCTTCATGAAGAACGGTCACGCTCTTGTTCCTGAGAATCAGATCCCGATATTCGATGATTTTTGGCCGGAGACGCTCAGGAAAGACCCTCTCGGGGTGCGCCGCCAGGTCTTCGACATGGAGTCCTCCAGCGAGAAGGGCCGCCGCCGTTTTAGGTCCGATCCCTGGCACACCGCCGATGTTGTCGACAGAGTCTCCGGTCAAAGCCAGCAGGTCGGAAATCTGATCCGGCTCCACTCCCCATTTTTCCCTGACCTCCCCTGGGCCAAAGAGCTTCTGGAGCATGGGGTCATAGACCTGTAGACGATCGGACACGAGGGCCAGCAGATCCTTGTCTGTGGAAAGAACCAAAACGCGGGAATTCGTCTGCTCCAGAAGCCATCGGCGGGCCAGGGCCGCAATGGTGTCGTCGGCCTCGTATCCGTCGACCCAGATAAGCGGAATCCCAAGCCCACGGATGAGGGATTCAATAAAGGGAATCTGACGGACAAGGTCGTCTGGAGGGGGTGTCCGGTTAGCCTTTATCTCGGGAAGAATTTCCGTGCGGACGTTGCCGACCCGGCTCTCGAATACCACGGCGAGGTATCGGGGCTCAAACAGATTGAGGAGGGAGAGAAGCATGTTTCCAAAAACAGTGAAGGCGCCCGTCGGAACCCCGGAGCGAGAAACAAAGTTGACCCGACTGTAGTAGGCCCTGAAAATGTAGCCGAATCCGTCCAGAAGAATGAGCGTGCGCTCAGGAAGGGAACGCACCCATTCGGGTGGAGCCGGCTTGCCTTTGGTCTTTTGAAGGGCAGCCGTGGCAACAATCCTTTCATTTATAGATCCGGCAGAGGCGGATGATACGAGGAGAGCCCCTTCCGGTGAAAGGGGCCCCCTTCAGGGAACCAGCTTCGGAGAGACGGTGGTCCGCCACTCCGGGTGGCGTGGAGTATTGCCTCGTGCGATGTCGAAGAACAGTGACTGAAGACGCTGAGTTAATGGTCCCGGTTTGCCAGATCCGATCGGTCTGTCATCAATTTCCCGGATCGGAGTCAGTTCAGCGGCCGTCCCCGTAAAGAAAGCCTCGTCCGCAAGGTAGAGATCGTCTCTGGTCAGAGCCTCCTCGGACACCGGGATCCCTTCCTCTCTGGCCAGGGCCATCACGGAGTGTCGGGTTATTCCATCCAGGACGGAACGGAGAGGGGGGGTCTTTAGAACCCCCTTTTTGACGATGAAGATGTTTTCTCCCGGCCCTTCAGCCACCATTCCGTCACTGTCAAGAAGGATCGCCTCGTCGTAGCCGGCGCCCTTGACCTCCCATTTGGCCAGCTGAGAGTTCACGTAATGGGCGGACACCTTTGCACGGGCAAGAAAATTATTCACGCCGAACCGGGCATAGGAGCTCACCTTTGCCCTGATCCCCCGGGAAAGCCCCTCCTCTCCGAGGTAGGTCCCCCACTCCCAAGCTGCGATGGAGAGACGCACAGGATTCTTCCGGGCGTAAATCCCCATATCCCCGTATCCGATAAAGATGATCGGCCGGATGTAGCATGACTCTAGACCATTTTCTGATACCACGCGGCATGTGGCGTCCATCACATCCTTGAGTGACCAGGAACACGCCATCTGCATCACTCTGGCCGAGTTCAGCAGACGTTCTGTGTGTTCTTCAAGGCGAAAAATGTGGGTTCCGTCCTTCCCCTTGTAAGCCCGAACACCCTCGAAAACCGCCATGCCATAATGCAGAGAGTGTGTCAGCACATGGACATTGGCTTCTTGCCAGGGAACCATTTTGTCGTCCATCCAGATCCAGCGGCTTTCCTTAAGCATTCGGGCTCCTCAAGGTTAAGAACATGGGGGCGACGATCATTCCTCGCCCCGAAAGATCTCCAGAAGTCTCAGCAGACTCACAAAGAGATTGAAAACATCCAGGTAGAGGGAGACCACCGCCATGATGGGCGTCAACTCCTCTTCAGTCGACTCGAGAATGCGGCTCGTATCGAAGAGAATCAACCCCGAAAAAAGAAGGGAGGCGAGACCCGAAACCACCGCCTGAAAAAGGGGAGGGTGAAAGAAGATCTGCACGACGGAGAGGATGACGACGATGATCAGCCCCGTGAAGAGGAAACTCCCCATAAAGGAAAAGCTTTTCCCGGAAACGATGGCGTAAAGGGTGAGGGCGAAAAAGATGGCCATCGTCAGAAAAAGGGCATCCGAAACGATAGCGGCCCCTCCTGGCGAGCGAAGAATGGCAAAGAGAAGGGGACCCAGAGAAGCTCCCATCAGGGCGGCGAAAAAGGCGGTCACAACCAGGTTGACTCCTGGCACCTTCTGAACGGCCATAAGCAGGAAAAGCGTTCCGAACATGGCAATCGCCAGGAGGATGGGGTGAGGTCCAACCACCCTGAGCCCGTTCCCCATTCCCCAAAGGGCTCCCACGCCAGAAGCCAGAAACATGAAGGCCAGCAAACCGTACACCTTCATCATAAAGCGGTTAAGCGAGGCAGCTGTTCGTCTTCCCTCGACTACAGGGCCGGAAAACATGACGGGTTCCATGAAAACTCCTTTCAACGGTCTCCCTCCTCGGGAGACAACAACAGGACAGATCCGAAGACTCGAAACCGGGCAGGATTTCTCCCTATCGAGAAATCCCTACCCGGTAATCGTGTCTCACAATTTATACTTCCATCTTAAAGCCGGCGACCTTCAAAATCAAGAAAGCGCTACGCTGCCTATATTTCTGAGCCGATGAGGGGCCGATGGACAATCCTCCCTTACCATGATATCATTTAAATAATTGTGGATAAATAATAATTTAATATTTTTCCATTTTAAGAGATATTCTTTCAAGTTTGAGCCATTCCAAACCCGAGGCAATCCGGAGAGCCCATGGCCCTGACAAAGAGACAACGACTTTCAGCTGGAAGTCTCATCCTTTCAATGATCTTCCTTTCTCTCGGCGCATGTGGTGGGGCCATGCCGGGCTATGGGCCGGCCTACGTTCCGGAGTGCACCTGTTGCTGCGGCGGGGGATTCACTCCCTATGCCTACAAGCAGAGCAACCACTCTTCGATCGCCGGTCCACCTGTGGCCACAACCATGCTCCACGATACGAAAGGTCCGATGGCCGATATCTCGGCCAATGGAAAGAGCCAGAAAAAGCAGGGAAAAAGCCCACGGCATTAACAGCTCTCTCGGCCATAAAACCTAATTGGGAAAGAGGAAATGGACTGACTCCTGATGACAGCCCACAGACGATTCGATGACAAAAACAGATGACCGGGAGGTTCTTGTGAACAAAGGCAAGATGGCACGTCTTCTCATGACCGCAATTATTCCGCTGGCTTTCTTCCTCACAACCGCCGGATGCACATCAACAGGGGCGATCGGTCTTCTCTCGAGCAGCGAAACGGAGGCGGACCTGGGCCCCCATGATTCCCATAAATTCCACAGGGTCGGAAGCCAGATTGAGGGAACGGCCTGTCGACACTTCATTCTCGGGCTGATTCCCTGGGGAGACTCGGATGTTGAAACAGCGATGAAAAACGCCTTCAAGAAAAATCCGTCTCTCCGGGCCGACGGGCTGGTCCACGTCACCACAGCGACCTCTCTTTACAACTTTTTCCCCCTTTACAATGTCTATACCCTGACCTGCACAACGGTGCGGGGCGTTCCCGTCCGTTTTGACCATTCACCCAAAGGGAAAAAGGGGACGGACAAGTCGAAGCCCCTTCCCCCTTCCTGAGGATGACCCTGAACCCATGTCCGGCTTCAGAAAGTCATTTCCCCATGGTAATATTCTTTCCGGAACAGGGAAAAGTGGGTCCTATTCGGGGAGAACTTCGTCGTGACAAATGACCAGCTGAGGATCTTTCTCAAGGTGGCCGAGAATCAAAGCTTCACTCAGGCCGGTGAGGTCCTTTTTTTGACTCAGCCCGCCATCAGCCTTCAGATCAAGACACTGGAAAAAGATCTGGGGGTATCACTCTTTGAGAGAACCGGGAAAAAAGTTCTATTGACGGAAGCGGGCAGGCGCCTTCTCCCGCTCGCCCTCTCCATTACGCGACAAATGGACGAGGCCAGGGCCACAGTGCTTCCATGCGCGGGGGGGCCGCAGGGCCATCTCAGGCTAGGTGCCTCAATGACGATCGGAACCTATCTTCTTCCTCCGGTCCTGGCAGATTATCGTCGGTCACATCCCCGAATCACAGGAAGCCTCGCAGTGAGAAACACCCACCAGATACTCCACGATCTCAAGACCTCGGAGATCGATCTCGGGCTTATCGAAGGGGAACCGACCAAGACGCAGGGGTTGTCCCTTGAACGATCCTTTCTCCAGCACGACCGCCTGGTCCTCATTGATTCGGTCTCATTCCCCAAAATCGAAAAAACAGGACCAATTCCCCTCGTCGAACTCGGAAGCCTTCCGGCCATAGGTCGCGAACCCGGCTCCGGAACCCGGCAGATCATCGAAAAGGAGCTGATCGAAAAAGGGTTCCCTCCAGATTTTTTTCAAGTGATCATGACGGTGGACAGTCCTGAAGCCATTAAGGATCTGGTCGCCCTCGGAACCGGAATCGCATTCATCTCCGCCCTGTCGATCCGCCCGGAGGATTCCGGAAGGATCAGGACCGTCCCTGTGGAGGATTTTCAGCCGGTGAGAGACCTTTGGGTTTTTATCCCTCGGAGAAAACTTTCTTCGGCAGCCGACTCGTTCCTGGAGATACTCTTCAGGACAACAAGAAATCCGCCTTAAAAACTCAACCACATAAAATCTCAACCAGGACGATCAGGAATGAGTTTCTCTCCCCCATCGTTCAGAAAGTCCATTGATAAAGCGCTGCATCCAGGATGATGCAAACTGGTTGGGATAGCACCCCAGAAGGACCAGGATCCTGACCACCCTATTTTGTTCAAATACGGGCACAGCCAGGATGGATCGAATCGCGAAACTAACTGCCACTGACTGACCGGCCATTGTTCCCGGACCAGTAAACCACGGCGGTCCGGAATAAACGTCCCCTTTCTTGACCGATTCGAGGAGATCCTTAAGCGCTTGAAAAAAATCACTCTTGTCCGAATTCCATTTAGCAGCAATATTTCCAGTCGAATTCTCCGCTTCCTCCATGACCGTCATATCGTCGGGGTCCAATAAAAAAGAACCTCGTATACCTGGAAGGGCAGAGAGACGTTCCAACTCGTTCCTCGCGACATTTCCCTCAAGCGTTTTTTCAAAAGAAGGGACAGAGAGCACACTAAAGTAGCCATCGATCGTTGCCCTTGAGCCATCAAGCTGAATTTCAAAGTTTTTGTCGAGTCGCCCCTCGATCGCAAGATAAAGATGTAAACGGTCCCGGACGGAAAGCTTCGTGCGATCCAAATGCTCCACTAAAAGCCTGGAATACAGGAACTTCGACCGAAGGAGCAAATTATCCGGAACTCCTATAAGTGCATGAACTTCTCCCAAACGTCGGGAGAGAGAATCGTCATGGCCTTCCTCCATTCGGGGCCGAAAAAGGAATGCAAGATAGTTTTTTTGCCGTTCCTTCAAAGATTTGATTTCTTCTGTCGTGAGAGAACTGAAGATCTCTTTGGCCTCTGGAGTCAAGGCAAGAACTGAGTAAAAATCCTCGACAAAGCGCTCCTGCAATTTCTCCAATTCCGAGGAATGCCGGCCAAGAAGGGTATCGGCATCCGGCCCAAAAGGATCAAACGAAGACTGGCTTTCCTCCTTCTCCCCCGGTATCCCCCTATTCCACCAGGAGTTTTTCTGATGGCGTCGGTCCTTGACCGCGTACATGGAAAGATCGGCCTTACGGATCAACTCATCTCCCTGCACCCCTTCATCCGGGTAGATTGCCACCCCCAGACTCATACCCACCGTCGCACTCTCTCCTGATGGAAGGACGAAGGGAGTCTCGACGGCTTCATGGAGACGATCCAGAAAGGGGACGATCTGCGAATCCGGGGCACCGGGGGAAAGGTCCTCGATCACGAGGACAAACTCGTCCCCCCCCAAACGGGCAAGAAAGTCGGTTTCCCGGAGTCTTGATCGAACCCTCATCGAAAAATCCTTGAGGAGGAGGTCTCCTGCCTCGTGACCGTAACGATCGTTGACAGGCTTGAAATCATCAAGATCAAGAACTCCGACGGCAATCGATGTTCCCAGACGAGCAGCCCGGATCAGGACCCGGTCGAGATGGGACTCCAGGGAACGTCTGTTGGGAAGCCCTGTCAGATCATCATGACGGGACTCGAAGGAAAGACGGTCGGCCATCCGACGAACCTGAGTCACATCGCGGTGGATCTCGACAAAGTGTGTGAGAACGCCGTCCTCGTTCCTGACAGGTGTGATCGAGAGATGATTCCAAAAGGAGGAGCCATCCTTCCGGTAAAAAAGAAGCTCACTTTCAAAGGAGTATCCAGAGCGAACCGCTTTTTCCAATTCCTGGGAGACCATGGGGTCACTCCCGACCCCTAGCAGGATCCCGCAATCCCTTCCGATCAATTCCTGGGGTCCGTAACCTGTTATACTGGTGAAGGCCCTGTTGGAAAAGAGAATTCGACGATCGACTCCCGTCACAACCGCGCCGTCCGAAACAGCCTCCAGGGCTCTGGATAGAATGGAGCGAAATCTTTGGAGCTCAAGAATATCCAGCCCCCTAGACACATTGATCGCCAACTCTTCGAGAATGATCTTGAGGTCCGAAAGCAGGACTTTTTCCTTGCGGTAGTAGACGATGAAGACTCCCCAAGGCTTTCCGCCCCTCAGGACTGGAAGGACACCCCCTGACCGAAATCCGAACTCCCTGGCCCGCTCCTTCCAGAATGAGGTGAGGGCAAAGGTTTCATTAAACTGTGCCGTTCCTGTCCGGAAAGCGATCCCGACGGCTCCCAGTCCTTCGGGATGCTCTTCCCGGACGGAGAACCGGACACCCTCCAGAAACTCTCTTTTGCCTGAGGCGGCGAGGAGGCGGATCCATCCATTCTCATCCGGTACTCCAATGCAGGCCAACTCCAGACCTCCCGTCCGGACCCCGAGCTCACAAAGTTCACGAAGAAGGCTCTCTTCATTCGTCTGGGTCGCAAGAGCCTGATTGGCTCGAGCCAACACAAGATTGAACCTCGATATGCGGGAGTTTCTTTCCTGAAGATGATGGCGTTCGCTGACATCGACGACTGTCCAGACCATTGTCTGGGTTCCGGGAAGCGGGTGGACCGACAGATCGACAAACAATTCCCCTCCGCTCCTTCGAAAGGCTGAAACGTCCGGAATAAGGACCTCCTCCTCAAACTGCATTGTTTCAGGAGGACAGGCTTTCTCCCGAACATGTCCTTCCAGAAAAAGGGAACCGACGGATACCTCTCCAAGTTCAACTCCCTCCAGTCCGAAAATCCTTTGAAACCGGTTATTCACCATGACAAACCGATCATTTTGGACAAGAGCGATTCCGGCCAGAGTGCTGTCGAGAAGGGCCGCCTTGAAGGCCGTTGTCTCTTTTTCGATGCGTCTGTTCCGGACAAGATCGAAGCCGCGAGAGGCGATCCGGGCCAGCTCTTCGAGAAGGTTCCGGACTTCGGGACCAAAGGCATCCGGGTCCCTGTGGTAAACGGTCAGGACTCCCCACGCATCTCCCTCATGACGGATGGGCAGAGAAGCGCTTGAACGGATTCCGAACCGATAGGCGCGATTGACCCAAGGAGCCATGTCCGGGGTGGAGAAATCGTTATTAAAAATGGACCTGTTCTCCCGGAATGATCGACCTGTCGGCCCTTCTCCTTCAGGGATTCCCGACAGGGACGAGATCTTTATTCCATCAAGATATTCCACTTCTCCTGCCGATCCATGGGGAACAAAACATCCTTCCCTGTCGGGCTGACCGATCCAGGCCAGAGAAAATTCGGCATGACGAACGCAAAGATCACAGAGTATCTGGATAAACTGGTATTCATCACGAGCCTCAGCCATGGCCGCTCCCGCTGACGCCAGGAGAACATTCAGCTCGGACAGTCTCCGGATGCGGGATTCAGAAATTTTTTGAGCAGAGATCTCCCGGGAAGAATTCAGGAAGAAATTCTCGTCCCCCACCCTGAGGAGGCGAGCCCGGATTTCTACCGGGATGCAGACCCCATCCTTGCGGCGATGAAGAGACTCGAAGGTCGCGATTTCGGTAGGGGGAAGATCAAGATTGATTCGAATTATTTCAGAGAGCTCCGAGGAGGACCATCGGGCATCCCACTCCGAGACATGCATCCCTATCATGTCCTCACGAGAATAGCCCAGAGACCGGGCAAACGAATCGCTGCACTCGACAAGAATTCCTCGTTCATCAATGACATGGACCCCATCCACCGACATTTCCAGAAAGAGGTTGGGGCTGTCACCGAAAGGACGACGAATCGGAAGACGGGAAAAACTATCGGAAGGACTTTTGGCAGACATGAAATCCCACGCCCCTCTCGTGCAAAAGCCCCCCTTCCGTAACGAACCTTTTTCATATCAGGAAGTTGACATCCTCCCCTTCCTCTCGCTTCGCTCGCCGCGAAAGCGGAAAGGGAGGGGATTCCTTCCTGCCATCTCCCCG
>DAIBSV010000063.1 GCA_027415455.1 Nitrospirota bacterium
GCCGGAATCCGGTCCGACGATCTCTCCGGGATCCGGACGGGCCGCAGGAACCGGCCCCGAACCAGGGACACGGCACATCCGGCAAAATCCCAAGGTCGGCGTCAGAACGGGAAACCCCGGGCCAAAGCCTTGGGGACGTTCGCCTCCCGCCAATCGCCCCCCTGCGCTCCGGCGCCCGGATCCGGCATCTGGTCCGGAGCCCCGTTCCCGGACAGGGGGGAGGGGCGGCCGTCTCGTCACCCGCGAGGGAGGTCCCGGGCCGGGACCTCCGGATCGGATGGTCTCCCGGGATGCGGGAGAAGAAGCGCGGCAAGGCTGCGAACAACGGCCCTGCACTGATTTTGCCGCATCTTCTGCGGGGACCCCGTCGGAGCGCGCCTCTTTTGGGGAGCTCCGGAGGCGCCTGCCCGGCGACCGGGAACCAGCCTTCGGCGCACCTCCGGCGTTCCGGGAGACCTCCTCGAGCGGGACGTGCGACCGGGGCGAAGGTTGCAGGGATAGGCTCGCCGTCGGGGACCGCCTCCGGACAAGGATCCCAACCGGGGTCTGACGAAGAGCCTTTCCCCCCCTCCCGGGCCTCCTCGAATCCCGTCTCTCCGTTCTTCCCGGATGGCCGACAGCTCTGGAGCTCTCCCTCCCGCCTCCTCCTGAAGGGGACGCTCTCAGTAGAATAGGGGCATGCGAAGCATGACCTGGACATTGGGGGCGTCGGGGGTCACCCCGGCCGCCACCGTCACCATGTAAAAAAAATGGGGGTTGACGGTGTAGGAGGTTCCGAAGAGAACCGACCCCATCTGGAGGATCCGCGTCAGGGGGATCTGGACCCCGTCCTGGCTGGGCGGCCAGACGGTCATCTGGTCGTATCCCAGGGAGAAGGAGGCCTTCGTGTTGAAGGAGAACCATCCCCCGAAATTCACGTCGGTCGCGTTCCCCGGGTTCACCGTTCCGATGCTCCCCCCGAAGTTGCGGCTCATGTTGTAGATGTAGGAGGCGTTGCCGTAGAAGACGACCGGGGTGGTCGGGAAAAAGACGCTCAATCCCGGCTCGAAGGCCCAGAAGCCGGTTCCGGTGGGCTGGGCGGTCAGGACGCCGGTGGTCGTGTCGACGGGGATGGTGAAGGGGTTCGTCCCGGTGGTGGACTTGACCATGAGGTTGCCCATGAAGAGTCCGCCCAGCGCCGGACGGGTGTTGAACTGGTAATGGAGACCGAACTGGATGTCGCCGAGGCCCGAACCCGTGGCCGCCGCCTCCGTCGGGAGCCCCGTCGACCCGCCGCTCGAGATCGGGGAGACGAAGGCGCTGAGGGTCCGGTAGATGTAGGGGACGTCCGCCTCGAGCTCCAGACGTGAGGTGATCCCGAGAAAGAAGGACAGGATGTCCACGTAGTAGTCCTGGCTGAGCTGCTGGATGTTGACCAGGGTCGAGGGAAGAAGCTGGTTCACGGTAAAGCTCTGGACCCCCACCTGGGAGGCCGAGTTGTGGACGTACATGACCGTGTCCTCGACCAGGAGCTTCCCCGCCGGAAGCAGAAGAGGGATTTCCGTGGAAGCGGAAGGGGGGTTGGCGGTCACGACGATGGGCGGGGGAGGCGCCGGTCTCTTCGCGGGAGGCGGGGCGACCTTCGGAGGGGGAATGTATTCGACGAGGTGGACGATCCGGTGGAGATGGTAGCAGGGCTCGTTTTTATCCTGGCAGAGAGGGAGATGGGGGATCGGATCCACGCCCAGCGGGATGACTGCGATCCGTGACGGATCGATTCCCCGGTCGACCAGGAAATTCTTCACCGATTCCCCCCGGCTCCGGGCCAGGGCATAGTTGTATTCCTTCGTTCCCCGGATGTCCGCATGGGCGTACAGGAGCACGTGGACGGCCGGGTGGGCCTTCAGGAAGGGGAGGATCTCCTTGAGGAGGGCGCGGTCGGTGGCGGTCAGATAGTCGTCGTCGTAGTGGAAGAAGAGATCCAGCACGACCAGGGCTCCCCTTTCGGGAGAGGGCGCCGGAACCGCTCCAAGGCCTGCGGCGAAGGCGGATCCGGAAAAAGGGCCCGGACCCCGGAGGCCAAGACCCACGAGGAGGACGGACAGGAGCAGCAGGAGCCTTGCCACCGCTCTTCTCCCGAGGACCCCCCCCGGGAAATCCCGGCAAACCGGGAGAGTCCGCAGCCGGTCCGGCCCGGGACGGCCTTCTCCCGCAGGCTCAGTAGTAGAGGGGAAAACGGATCGTGATCTGGACATTGGGCGCATCCGGGGTGACTCCGGCCTCGACGTTGAGCATGTAGAACATGTACCGGCTGACATTGTAGGAGTACCCGAACATGAGGGAGCCCATCTGGAGGACGCGGGTCAGGGGAAGCTGGACTCCGTTCTCCGTCGGCGGCCACATGCTCATCTGGTCGTACCCGATGCTGAAGGAGGTCTGCTCGTTCAGGGAAAATCCGGCGCCGAAGGAAAGGTCGGTGGCGTTGCCGGGATTGATGGTCCCGATGGCGCCTCCGAAATTGGCGGAAAAATTGTAGATGTATCCGGCGTTGGCATAGAAGACGGCCGGATCGCTGGGAAAGAGCACGGTGAAACCGGGCTCGACCGACCAGAAGCCGGTTCCCGTGGGCTGGACGGTCAGGATCCCGGTCGTCTGGTTCACCGGAATGGTGAAGGGGTTGCTCCCGGAGTTCGACTTGACCATGACGTTTCCGAGAATAAAGGTCCCTCCCAGTCCGCTCTGGTTGAACTGGTAATGCAGACCGAACTGGACATCGCCGATATCCGATCCGGCGGTGTTGACCTCGACCGAACCGTTCGAGCTCCCGATCGGACGCGTCACCACGTTCTCCGTCCGGTAGACGTAGGGGACGTCCGCCTCGAGCTCCAGACGGTTGGTCAGTCCGTAGTAGAAGGTCAGGACATCCATGTAGTAGTCCTGGCTCACGGACTGGATATTGATGGTTCCGACCAGGAGGGCGGGAACGACGGTGAAGCCCTGGATGGCCAGCTGGGAGGCCGTGTTGTGGATGTATTCGAGGGAGTTTTCGACGAGGAGCTTGCCGGCCGGGATCAGAATCCCGGTCGCATTGACGAGGGTCTCCACCGTGGGGGGTTCTTTTTTCTTGGCGGGGGCGACCCCCACCGGTCCGGCGGGAGGCGCGGAGGATTCCCGGGACGAAGTGCCGGTCCCCTTTTCCCGTTTCTTTTTCTTCCCGCTCCCGTCGGAATCAATTCCTCCGGAAGAGCCGGACGGGGAGCTGTTCGCGACCGCCGGGGACGGTTCCGGCCCGGCAAGGGCAGAGGGGGCGGCCGGGAATCCGAGGCCCGCGAAAAAAAAGACCATTCCCAGGACCGCCAGGGTTCCCGCTCGTCTCACCCGTTCTCCCCCATGGCGCCGCAGAATCCGCCGGGCCGGGATTTCCCCGGGGCCCCGGCCCGGATCGGGCAAAAAGAGAATGAGAATATAGGACAGCGCTTGTCCCGCTATCCGGACTCCCCGGATCGGAGAGAGGGGACGGCCGCCCCTCTTCGACCTCCAGGAACACGGAGCGCATCGTGCCTTGTCAGGTCATGGCGATCCCTCGCAGACGGGTCCGGCAACCGGGCTCACCGGCCGTTCTCCTTCCCCGACCGGGGCCCCATGTCCAGACCGGAACCGACAGAGACCTCGTCCCACAGCTTGACCGGCCCGTCCTCCCCGTAGACCACTCCCGGCTTGATCTGGACCGGGAACGCTCCGAGTCCTTCTCCCCGGAGGTCGATCTCCCGGTCGGAGAGGGGACGGCCGATCTCGAATCCCTCCCGCACGGATTCCCGGGTGACGGACGGGACGTTCTTCGAGAGGAGTCCGGGTGGCTCCCCCTTCCCGGGAGCGGAGCCGAGCAGGAGCGGCGCCATCCCTCCCATGGCACAATACAGACCAAAAACAATCAGGATTCTTTTCATCGACGTCCTCCCGGCTGCGCGGCATCCCGCACGCACCGGACCTTCAGAAGCGGCTCAGAATCGACCCGAGGGTCGCCGACTGGGTCGTCCGGAGAATCATGTTCGTCGTGTGCGTGACGGAGCGCATGTGGCTGATGACCCCGTTGATCTGGGTCAGATGCTGGATGATGACATCGTTGGCGTTGTTCTGGATGACCGTATTGAGACCGGCGGAGTTGGAAAAAGCGTTCCCCAGGACTCCCGAATTTCCCGTCCCGACCTGGATCAGGGTCGACGCCGGATTGAGCGCGCCCGTATTTTTCGCGGGACCGGAGCCCTGGGAGGAGGGCGGGATCGCCGGCACGACCGGACTCTTCGGGGACTCGGTCCCGGAGGCGCCGGTGCTCTCAGGAACGCTCATGGACAAACGGAGGGTCGACGCCGGCGGAGTCGTCTCGCCGGTCGAAGCCGCCGGGTTCAAGCTCTCCGGCATTGTGCCGGGAAGGGTCCCGACGGAGACGTTCGGAAGGACCGGCTTGGCGGTGACGGTCTTGAGAACGGTCACGACATTGTTGGCGAGCGTCAGATCGGTTTCGGCCTGGAAGGTGTTATTGATCCACGTCACCGACCGGAAGGAGAAGTTGAAGTTCATGTCTCCGAAAGAGAAGCCTCCCCGCATGGAGTCGAGGAGGCTGTCTGAGACGTTCCGGGCTCCGGAGAGGAGATCGCGGGAGCCGGCCCATGCAGGGGGGGACACCCCCGCAAGAAGCAGGGTCGGGAGCAGGGCGCCCAGCAGAAGGGAGGAACCGGATCCGTGCGGCCTCCTTCCGGATTTCCGGGCTCCCCTTGCGATTTCCAGGCCCTCGGAAGATGCCTTCCCGGGATGTCGATTTCCATGAACGGCCATGGGCCACTCCTCGATGGGGGATTCAGGGAATCCCGATTTTCGCAAACCCCCCGAACTGGAACTGGTTCGGACCGGGGACGAGCAGAAGCTGCGTGGCAAGGGGAAGCTGGTTCTGGGCCATGGCCACCGGAACCTTCACGCTGACCCGGGCCCATTCCCGGGGATCGTTGAAGGACTGTCGGGAGACGAAAATGTTTTTCCCCCGGTGGATGATGAAGACGATGTTGTTGATCCAGAGCTTCTTGAACCGGGACAACCTCTCCCGGCGGAGGCCCCGGGCGGGATCCCCGATCAGCACATATCCCCCCTCGATTCCCTTGACGACGACGAAGTGGCGGTATCCGTGGGTCTGGATGAGCACGATCGCCGGAAGGCGAAGCTCGGCCAGCTTTTCGAGGGTGATCCGGTATCCGTCGGCCGCATACCCGATCGACGCCAGATAGCGCTTGATATCGAGCAGGGAGAATCCCTTCTTGCGGATCGTCGCCCGGTCTCCCGCCTTCCACATGGACTTGAAGGCCTCCGTCTCCGAAGTGGGCCGCCTGAATTCATAGGTCAGGAGGGTGGCGACGGCGGCGGAGCCGCAGCTGAAATCGAACTGCTGGCGGACGACGGTGGCGAACTTGAGTTCCTTGTAGCTCTTGACGGGAAGCGTTTCCGCGCCGCCGGGGCCGATGAAGTCCAGGACCCCTGCCGCGGACTGGGCCGGAAGCCCTCCCCAGAGGAGTCCTGCGAAAACGGCCCAGACGAAAAAAAGGTGCAAGGGAAGAAGAGCTGGTTGAACGCTCCTCCCGTCACCTTGGTCCTCTATTTCCGGAAACCCGGTTCTCGCCTTCATTTCAGCGCCTGAACTGGAGATTGAGCTGGACCATGTTCTGGATCAGAACGTTGCTTCCGTTGTTCTGGATCACATTGACGATCCCCGAGGCATTCTGGAACGCGTTGCCCTGGAGGACGTTGGAGAAGGTCACCTGGCTCCCTTTCCCGAAGCTTACGCTGTTGCCCGTGTCCACTCCGGACATGGAGGCATCGTTGACCATGAATCCGCCCCGGGAGCGGTCGAGCACTTTGGACGAGACCGTCGGACCCAGGGATCCCACGTCGAGGGACTCGGCTGGCGTCGGCTCTCCCGCGCCCGCGGAGGAAGGGCCCAGGATCCCTCCCGTCCAGGCCAGGACGGCACCGAGAATCAAAAGACGGGCCGTTACAGCGGTCCGTTTGTTTTTCTCCTTCATAGGCTTCCCCGAACCCTCCAGAAGGGGGTCCGACCTCCTTTCTCCTCCGAAGATCCCGTCAGGGAGGAACCGCCGGACCGAAAAGGAAACCCGGCGGCCCGTTCCAGGAGAGCCCTTACTTGATGGACGATCCGCCGCTGATCGAGACATTGACGGACTGCTGCACGTTGCTCATGTTTCCGCTGTTCTGGGAGGCGTTGGTGATCCCGGCGACCGAGGCGAAGGCCCGGTTGAAGTTGTTCTCCTGTGTCGACTTCGAATGGTTCATGTAGGAGACCTGGTTGTCCGAGGTCGAGGCCCTGAGATCGGCGCTCGACACGGATTTCTCGAGGCTGAGGGCGGCGTTGAAGTTGACGGAACGGCTGGAATTCGATGAGGAGCTGTAGGACTCGTTGCCGCTCCCCGACATGTTCCCGCTGCCGTCGCCGTTTCCGCTCTTCGAATAGGATTCCGTGCTGGTGCTGGTATGGCTTCCGTTGCTGGTGGCGGAGGCCGACGACTTGGAGGAGCCGGTGTTGGAGGTCTCGTTGGAGGTGCTGTTGGTGTTCCCGTTTCCGTTGCTGTTGGAATTCGTGTTGGCGTTGCCGGCCGCGAAGGCCATCGGCCCGGCACCGGCGACAATGGCGGCGGCCACGGCAAGTCCGATCAGCTGCTTTTTCATGGAAGACTCCTCTCAAAGTGTCATGAACAGGTTACAGAAACGGTCGAGGCTCGCTCCGACAGGAGGCTCTCCGCCCCATTCCCATTCCCGGCTCCGGATCCCCGCTTCGACCGGGGAGATCCGGAAAGCCGGGTCCAACCGGATTGCGTTACTTGATGGACGATCCGCCGCTGATCGAGACATTGACGGACTGCTGCACGTTGCTCATGTTTCCGCTGTTCTGGGAGGCGTTGGTGATCCCGGCGACCGAGGCGAAGGCGCGGTTGAAGTTGTTCTCCTGCGTGGATTTCGAATGATTCATGTAGGAGACCCGGTTGTCCGAGGTCGTCGCCCTGAGATCGGCGGTCGACACGGATTTTTCGAGGTTGATGGGAGCGTTGAAGTTGACGGAGCGGCTATGGGAAGAGGTCGTAGTCGTCGTCGTATTGTCGGATCCGCTCGTGTTGTTGCTTCCGTTGCCGTTGTCGCTCACCGTCTTCGTATTGGTATCGGTCGAGGTCGAGCTGCCGTTGCTGTAGGCGGAGGCCGACGAGCTGGAGGAGCCGGTGTTGGAGGTTTCGTTGGAGGTGGTGTTGGTGTTTCCGTTGCTGTTGGTGTTGGAATTGGTGTTGTTCCCGGAAGAGGGTCCAGGTCCAGGTCCAGGTCCAGGCTGAGCAAAAGCCATTGGCGCGGTTCCTCCGACCAGGGCGACGGTCACGGCAAGTCCGATCAGCTGCTTTTTCATGGAAGGCTCCTTCTGAAAGGGAGTGAATCGTAGGAATCCGATCTTCCGGAAGGAGCGGGGCGCCCTTGCCGGAATCCTGCACTCTCCCGACATCCGGCGGGACGTCGGGATCCGATTGTTTGTTGCCGGGAATTTTCAAAGCAACATGCGTGCCATTTATTTTTTTTATTCAGAAACGTCAACTTACAACTCCCAGCAACCCATCGGAACGATCACGCCAAACACTCTTTATCGATCAAGTCATTTTGGTTCCAATATTTTCAACACTTGTTTTTCCGTTTGAAGGTTCTTTGGGCCATTTCCCCAAATCTCTGCCGGATCGCCCTGAAAAGAGGAAGAATCCGACGTCTTTCCGGAGACGCGGGGGGCGAAGGCCGCCTCCGCCCGGAGCCTTCCCGCGAATGGCCGTACCGTCGATTCCTGTATTGATTCGATTACAGCCCCCCCCTGGGGCCCTGCGGAAAGTTATCCGGCAAGTCCTCTCCGTTCCGTTTTTTTTCCTTCCTCCTGTAAACGGAGGTTTCCGGTGTTAAGAATTGATCGCCCGGGAAAAAAGCGAGATTTGATCATTCATCGCGTGCACTTGACATCGAGAAAGGCGGGGGATTTCCCTGATTCCGCCCTCCAGGGCGAGAAAAAAGGGAGCAGCGGAGGGCGGGGCGCGCTCCAGGGGAGACGACCGGGAGAGGTTCCGAAATCTTTTTCGCTCCGGTTGACAAACCCGGCCCTCGAAGGCATTTTTAAAAAGGCACTTTTTATAAGATATGTCCCATTTTTTTCAGACTCCGACTTTTGGGGGATTGCGCCGGCCGTCCGGTGCTGATAGCCTCGTCCCGGTACAGGCAGACCGGTGGAGGTGCTCTTCCGGAACTGCGGACGGAGATCCGGCCTGTTTTCACAGCAACCCGACGAAGGGAGCGGCTATGGTCGACAACCCGAGATCCGTCCTGGTGTGGGACAGGAACGACGCCTTTTCCAGGTGGGCCCCCTCCGTCCGGCAGTGCATGCCGGAGTGGAGCTTCCGTCCCCTCAGGGAACCGGTCTCGCCCCCCTTTGGCACGGGAGTCCATTCGCCCATGGTCGGACTGCTCGTCCTCGACACCCCCTCCTGCGGGGCTTCCGACAAGGCGGCGATCTCGGAGATCGAATCGGTCGTCTCCCGGACCCCGCCGACCTTCCGCTGGATCGGTCTCGTCGATCCCGTCTGCCTCCAGGACGACCGGCTGAAGTCCCTGATCGGCCACAACTTCTTCGACTACCACCGGCTCCCCCCCGACCTGGCGCGGCTCGCCCACACGATCGGCCATGCCTACGGAATGGCCCAGATCGAGAAAACCGCCCTCGCAACGAAGCCGCAACCGGAGACCGATCTCGCAATGGTCGGGACAAGCCCCTCCATGCGCCAGCTTTTTCACGACATCCGGAAGATCGCCACGACCGACGTTCCGGTCCTCGTCACGGGAGAGACCGGGACGGGGAAGGAGCTCACCGCCCAGGCCGTCCACGAACGCTCCCACAGGAAGTCCGGCCCCTTCGTCGCCGTCAATTGCGGCTCGATTCCCGCGAACCTCATCCAGGACGACCTCTTCGGCCACGAAAAAGGGGCCTTCACCGGAGCCCACCAGAAGAAGTCCGGCAAGATCGAGATGGCGGAAGGCGGCACCCTCTTCCTCGACGAGATCGGCGACCTTCCCTTCGACCTCCAGGTCAACCTTCTGAGATTTCTTCAGGAGAAGGTCATCGAACGGGTCGGAGGAACCAGGCCCGTCCCGGTCGATGTCCGGGTGATCGCGGCCACAAACGTCGACCTCGAAAAGGCGGTGCGGGCGGGACGCTTCCGGGAAGACCTCTTCTACCGGCTGAACGTGCTCCACCTCTACGTCCCTCCGCTCCGGGAGCGCAAGGAGGACATCGAACTCCTGGCCCAGTACTTTTTCAAGAAATTCGCCTCCGAAAAGCAGAGTTGCGTCAAGGGATTCTCGAGCCATGCCATCGAGGCCATGAGGCAGTATCCCTGGCCCGGAAACGTCAGGGAAATGATCGGCCGGATCCGCCGCGCCATGGTCCTCTGCGAAAGCCGCCTGATCCAGGCTTCCGACCTGGGCCTCGAAAAAGGCGAGGCACCCGTCACGGGAAAACTCAAGGAGATTCGATCGGACGCGGAGCGGAGGGCCCTGGAAACGGCCCTCGCCCAGACCGGATTCAACATCACGAAATCGGCCCACCTCCTGGGAATCTCCCGGGTCACATTCTACAAGCTCTGCAGGAAGCTCAAGATCAAAATCGACGCGGATCCCTTCGCCAGGAAATAGGGCCCGAATCCCTCGCCCCCTCCGCAACGGAGGATGCGTCCGGATCGCTCCCATTCCCCCCTCCCCGCCCTTCCCTTCGAGAATCTCCCCTGGCTCACGGACGCCCGCCCTTCCCGACGAGGCCTTCGATGGCAGATTTTTTGCACCGGGAAAGTCGGCCCCCCGGAAACGGAAAGGGCGGGGGGTCCCCGATCTCCCGTTTTCCCCGCCCATCCATCCGGACCGGGAGCGTCCGATCCTTTTTCCGGGAGGAGGAAGTATGACCATGTGGCAACGAATCGGCTTCCTGTTCAGCACCAAAGCCTACGAGGCGGACACGCCCCCCGCGCTGGGACGCCTCGACCCCGTACCGGCGGCCCAGCTTGTCAGGAGGGCCGCCGAACGGGGAAACCCCCGGGCCCAGTACAACCTGGGACTCCTCCACCTCACGGGAAAGGGCGTCCCCCAGGACCTGGCCCTGGCCGCCCAGTGGTTCGAGCGGGCGGCCGAGCAGGGACTCCCCGAGGCCCAGTACAACCTGGGACTCATGCTCTTCGAGGGACGGGACGTTCCCCAGTCCCTGTCGCGGGGGGCCTCGCTCATCAAGCAGGCCGCCCGCCAGGGGATGATCGAGGCCAAGAGCCTTTACGGAACGCTCTACCTTGAAGCCAGGGTCCTCCCGGAGGAGGCGATCGACCCCCTCGAATGGATCGAGGAGGCCGCCCGTGCAGGCGATATCCCCTCCCAGTTCAACCTGGGGATGGCCTGCCTCCACGGACGGGGTCTTCCCAGGGATCAGGAACGGGCCGCCCGCTGGCTGAGGACGGCAGCAGAAAGAGGGGACAGCCGGGCCCAGGTCCAGCTGGGACTCCTCCTCATGGACGAGGGACAGCCCTTCCACCGTCCGGAGGAGGGGCGCGACTGGCTGATGCGGGCCGCGGAGTCCGACGAGCCCGAGGCCCAGTTCAACATCGGGCTCCTGTACTTCGAGGGACGGATCGTTCCCCGGGACATCCCCCAGGCCGCCCTCTGGTTCCAGGGCGCGGCGGAAAAGGGGCATGCCCGGGCCCAGACGCTCCTGGGAAGTCTTCTTTTGAAGGGGACGGGCGTCCCCCTCCAGGAGGCTCAGGGCGTCGAATGGATCCGGCAGGCGGCCCTTTCCGCGGACCCCGAGGCCCAGTTCCTCATGGGGACCCTCCACCTCGAGGGGCGCCTCCTCCCCCGGAGCCCATCGCTCGCCTTTTTCTGGTTCACGAAGGCCGCGGTCCAGGGTCTTGCCGAAGCCCAGTACCAGGTGGGACTCTTCTACCAGAAGGGGCTCCTGTCGGGCCAGAGCGAGCCCTCCAGGGCGCTCCCCTGGTTCGAGAAGGCGGGCGAGCAGGGACTGCCCGAAACCCTCGCCCTCCTCGGAGAGTTCTACAAGGAGGGTCTTTACGTTCCCCGAAGCATTCCCGAGGCCGTCAAGTGGTTTTCCCGGGCGGCGGAGGCCGGAGATCGCGAGGCCCAGTACCGGCTGGGACTTCTCTACCTGGAGGGCCGGGACCTCCCCTCCGATCC
>DAIBSV010000064.1 GCA_027415455.1 Nitrospirota bacterium
GACGAATTCCCCCTGAAGGGGCTTTTTCTCCTGTTGTGGTTCGATCGACCTTTCCATCGTCCGCTCCTCTAGACCAGGGGGGTGATCCGGCACCCGGGATCCCACGGAGACGGCTCGCGCAGGGTGCGGAAGATCGGATTGGTGATGGTCCGGTGAAGCTCCGAAACGAGAGTCACCATCCCCTTGTAGCCGGCGAAGGCGAAGCGGCGCTCCTGGTTGACGTCCAGGAAGGGGACCTTGGCCTTGAGCGCGACGAACTGGGATCGCCCGCCGGCCATCAGGATGTCCGCCTCGGCGTCTTTCAGCATCCGGTACATCTCCCGGGGGGTCATCGTGTCGATCATGTGGGCGTCCTCCCCCATGAGCTCCGTGATCCGCTCCTTGTCCTCCTTCGTCGACTTCTTCACGCTGGTTCCCACCACCACGAGCCCCGCCTCCATGAGGGCGGAGACGACCGACCAGCTCTTGACACCGCCCGTGATGAGAAGGGCCCTTTTGCCGGAAAGAGCGGGCCTGAAGCGCGCGATGGCCTCCCAGGCCTCCGCCTCCTCGGAGGCGATCAGCGCCTCGGTCCGCTCTGTGAGATCGGAAGGAGCCCCGCGCTCCACGAGGAGTTTCGCGATGTTGCGAAGGGAGGCGCTCATGTCCGAGATTCCATAGAAGGAGCCCTCGAACCAGGGGATACCGTACCGCTCCTCCATCTTGTGCGCGATGTTGATCATCGCCTTGCTGCAGACCAGCATCGCCGCCCGGGCCCGGTGGGAGGAGGCCACCTCCCGGTAGCGGGCGTCGCCGCTGATGCAGGCCGAGACCCGGATCCCGAGACGATCGAGAAGGGGCTTCACCTGCCAGAGCTCTCCCGAGAGGTTGTATTCCCCGATGATGTTGAGATCGGTTGGCGTGGTGACCTCCGGCTCCATCGTTCCGATCACGTGGTCCAGAAGGGCTTCCCCGGCCAGTTTGTTCCCGAGGTTCTTGCCGCCCACGAATCCGGGGGCGT
Organism: Nitrospirota bacterium; assembly: GCA_027415455.1. The sequence goes on from DAIBSV010000064.1 coordinate 1,001, forward strand.
TGACCGGGATCACCGGGAGCCCGAATTTTTCGGTGGCGGCCTTCGCCACCGCTTCGATGTCGTCTCCGATGATGGCCGGGACGCAGGTCTGGTAGAGGAAGATGGCGGGAGGATCGAAGCGCTCCCGGATCTGGCGGATCGCCTTGAAGAGGTGCTTTTCACCCCCGTAGACGACGTCCATCTCGTTCATGTCCGTGGTGAAGCCCGTGCGGTAGAGACGGGAGCCCGAGGACAGGGCGGAGCGGTTGTCCCAGGAATTCCCTTCGCAGGCGATCGGTCCATGAACCAGATGGGCGGCATCGACGATCGGCTGGAGCGCGATCTTGGCCCCGTCGAAGGCGCATCCTCCGGCGGCGGCGCCCGGAGTGGCCACCTTGGTGCATCCTTTTTTCCGGTCTTTTTCGGATTTGGCCTGATTGTGGCCGCAGGCCGTCTCCTGAAAGACCTCGTTGATTTTTTCCTTCAGCATGGTCCCCTCCCGGAAGCGGGGGGAAGCCCCCCGCCCCTGGTTTTCGTCCGTTACCGGATGATGTCGTAGCTGTAGTCGGTCTTGCTCGGAACGTTGGTGTTCTTGTCCATTTCGTCGAAGATCTTGTCCAAAAGCTTCACCAGGACGTTCATCGCCCCCTGGTAGCCCACCGTCGGATAGCGGTGGTGATGGTGGCGGTCGAAGATCGGGAAGCCGATCCGGATCAGCGGGGTCCCGGTGTCGCGTTCGAGATACTTCCCGTAGGTGTTGCCGATGAGGAAGTCCACCGGCTCGGTGAAGAGGAGACTCCGCATGTGCCACAGGTCGCGGCCAGGCCAGGCGTGGCATCCGGCTCCGTAGGGGGAGCTTGCGAAGAGGGCGTTCATCTTCTCCTCCCATTCCTTGCCCCCGTTCGTGGCGAGGACGTGGACCGGCTCCGCCCCGAGCTCCATCAGGAACTCGGTGAGCCCCAGCATCTGGTCGGGGTCTCCGTAGAGGGCGAACTTCTTCCCGTGGATGTGCGAGGTCGAATCGGCCACCGCGTCCACCAGCCGTCCCCGTTCGAGACGCAATGAGTCGGGAATGGGTTTTCCGGTCAATTCCGAGAGAGCCAGGAGCCAGCGGTCGGTCCCGCGGATCCCGATCGGATACTGGAAGGACATTGTCTTCTGCCCGAGGGAGGCGGCGTATTCCAGGGACTTTGGGGTGTTGAATTCCTGGAAGGAAACCGTCGCCTTCGAATCGAGCGCCTTCTTCATGTCCTCGAGCTTCGTTCCCCCCATGTACATGCGGAAGGTTCCGTCGGTCGGCGTGTCGAAGACGTCGCTGGTGTCGGAGAGGATGAGGGCGGAGATTCCCATCTCCTGAAGGATCCTCTTCACCTCCCGGATGTTGCCGACGCTGTAGCCGTCGAAGCCCATGACGATGTTGATCGTCTCGTTTTCATGGCGTTCCCGTCCGGCCCAGAAGTGCTCCATGATCCCCTTCAGGGCATTGTCGTAGCCGGTGATGTGGGAGCCCACGAAGGCCGGGGTGTGGGCGAACGGCACGTCGTATTCCTGGGGCACCGAACCCTTCTCCTTGGCGTTCTTGATGAAGGCGTTCAGGTCGTCCCCGATCACTTCGGCCATGCAGGTGGTGGAGACGGCGATCATCTTGGGCTTGTACATGGCGTAGGTGTTCGCCAGCCCGTCGATCATGTTGTTCAGTCCGCCGAAGACCGCGGCGTCCTCCGTCATGGAGGAGGAGACGCAGGAGGTCGGCTCCTTGAAGTGCCGGGAGAGGTGGCTCCGGTAGTAGGCCACGCATCCCTGGGAGCCATGGACGAAAGGCATCGTCTCCTCGAAGCCCAGGGCCACGAAGACGGCGCCCAGCGGCTGGCAGGCCTTGGCGGGGTTGACGGTGAGGGCTTCGCGCTTGAAGTTCAGGTCGCGGTATTCCTCGGTCTTGGTCCACTCGATGATCTCCGTCACCTTGTCCTGGGGATGGGGATTCTCGAAATTCTTTTTCTTGTTCTCGAACATCTCCACGTATTCCGGCTCCCGGAACAGATTGAAGTGGTCGAGGACGTGCTTGGGGTTCTGGCTCATTGTCGGATCCTCATGTTGGGCCGGAACATCCCGTGCTCCGGCCGAAGCGTTTCCGTCCTGCCCGAATCAGAAGGGCGCCTTCGCCATCTGCCAGACGGGGTTGTTGATCGCCATGTCCATGTCCCGGGCGAAGATCGCGAACCCGTCGTAGCCGTGGTAGGGACCGGAGTAGTCCCAGGAATGCATCTGGCGGAAGGGGTATCCCATCTTCTGGAAGACGTATTTCTCCTTGATCCCGGAGGCGACCAGATCGGGCTTTAAAGCCTCGACGAACTTCTCGAACTCGTACCCGGTCACGTCGTCGTAGATGATCGTTCCATCCTTGACATAGTGGGTCGTCCGCTGGTAGTCGTCGTTGTGGCCGAACTCGTACCCGGTTCCGATCACGTTCATGCCCAGGTCCTCGTAGGCGCCGATGACGTGGCGGGGCCGGAGTCCCCCGACGAAGAGCATGACGGTCTTTCCTTCGAGCCGGGGCCGGAACTTTTCGATCGTGGCCTTGGTCAGGGCCTCGTACTTGGCGATGACCTTCTCCGCATTCTCCTTGATCCTATCGTCGAAGAAGCCGGCGATCTTGCGGAGCGATTCGGCGATCTTCGAGGGGCCGAAGAAGTTGTACTCGACCCAGGGGATGCCGTACTTCTCCTCCATGTGCCGGGAGATGTAGTTCATCGACCGGTAGCAGTGGAGGACGTTGAGCTTGACCTTGGGGGTGTTTATGAGCTCCTCGATGGAGCCGTCCCCCGACCACTGGGCCACGACCCGGAGCCCCATCTCCTCGAGGAGGATGCGGGAGGACCAGGCGTCGCCGCCGATGTTGTAGTCGCCGATGATCGCCACGTCGTAGGGCGTGGTCTCGATCTCCTTGCCGGTCGCCTTGTCGAAGACCCAGTCGCGGATGGTGTCGTTGGCGATGTGGTGGCCCAGGGACTGGCTCACGCCCCGGAACCCTTCGCAACGGACCGGCACGATGGTTTTTCCGCCGTACTCCTTGCTCTTCTTCTTCGAGACGGCCTCGATGTCGTCCCCGATGAGTCCGATGGGACACTCGGACTGGACGGTGATTCCCTTGTTCAGCGGAAAGAGCTCCTGGATCTCGTCCATGATCTTCTCGAGCTTCTTGTCCCCCCCGAAGACGATGTCCTTCTCCTGGAAGTCGGAGGTGAACTGCATGGTGACGAAGGAGTCCACCCCGGTCGTCCCGATGTAGTAGTTTCGACGGGCGGCCCAGGAATACTGACCGCAGCCCACCGGACCGTGGCTGATGTGGATCATGTCCTTGATCGGCCCCCAGACGACCCCCTTGGAGCCCGCGTAGGCGCATCCCCGGATGGTCATGACCCCCGGGACGGTCTTGATGTTCGACTTGACACCGCAGTCGGACTTTCCTTCCTCGAAGACATTCAGGTGCTTTTCGCGTTTCTTTTTGGTCTTTTCAGGATAGACCGACAGAACCTCCGCGATGATTTTCTTGGCTTCCTCGATATTGCTGCTCATGGTGAAACCCTCCGATCGGATGGCGGATCATGCATTGCGTCCCCTCTTAAGCGGGACGGAAAGAGAGGGGCGGAGGAGGAGCCTCCTCCGCCGGACAGGACAAAAGGAAGGGATCAGGCGACGGCGATTTCCTCGGCCTTCTTTCCGACCAGGTTCTCGTCGATCGTCTTCATGACGCCGAACTCCATGAGAAGCTCCTCGAGTTCGTCCATCGTGATCGGGGTCGGGATCGTACCCTTGCCCGCGTTGGCGTCGATCTTCTTGGCCAGTTCCCGGTACTCGTTGGCCTGGGAGGATTCCGGAGCGAATTCGAGCACGGTCATCCGGCGAAGCTCGGCGTGCTGCACGATGTTGTTCCGGGGCACGAAGTGGATGAGCTGGGTGTTGAGCCTCTTGGCCAGAGCCTCGATCAGCTCGTACTCCCGGTCGGTCTGGCGCTCGTTGCAGACGAGGCCGCCCAGACGCACGCCTCCGGAGTTGGCATATTTGAGGATCCCCTTGGCGATGTTGTTGGCGGCGTACATGGCCATCATCTCGCCCGAGGTGACAATGTAGATTTCCTGGGCCTTGTTCTCGCGGATCGGCATGGCGAACCCGCCGCAGACCACGTCGCCCAGAACGTCGTAGGAAACATAGTCGACGCCGTCGTAGGCTCCGTTTTCCTCGAGGAAGTTGATCGAGGTGATCACGCCCCGCCCGGCGCAGCCGACCCCGGGCTCGGGTCCTCCGGACTCGACGCAGCGGATATCGCTGAAGCCGGTCTTCATCACGTCCTCGATCTCGAGATCCTCGACCGTTCCGGCCTCGGCCGCCAGGGAGAGGACGGTGTTCTGGGCCTTCGAATGGAGGATGAGGCGGGTGGAGTCGGCCTTGGGATCGCAACCCACGATGAGGATCTTCTTGCCCATCTCGGCGAGAGCCGCGAGGGTGTTCTGGGAGGTGGTGGACTTTCCGATGCCGCCTTTTCCGTAGAATGCAATCTGACGCATAGCGTTTTCCTCCTGGTTTGCCGGGACAGCCCTTTTGGAGCTCCCGGAAATGAAAAAAGCCGAACGGAGAATTCTTTCTCGTTCGGCTTCAGCGCCTGGCCGGTATACGACTCCACGGCCCAATCTCTTTTTCTGCTTCACCTAGCTCGTCCCGATCCCCGGGGCGTCCTTCCTCGAAAGCTCCGGGAACCGGGTGACGCCACACTATATTGCAATCGATGTGCCACAACATGAGATCCTTTTAATATAGACAAGTTAAACAAAAACACCCCGGACTGGCTTTTCATGCGAGCCTTCTCCTTTTGTGCGGATCCGGACAAAGAACGGACAAAAATGGGAGGGGGGCAGGACCCCCTCCCTCCCCTCCTTACCGGGCGATCACGTCTCCGCCGCCGGGTCCCCAGTACCAGTACAGGGACATGTTCGGACTGATGGACTGGTACTGGTTCGTTCCCGCGACAGGCAGAAGGACCCCCACCGAAAAAATGAGGTTTCGCGTGATGTTGGTTTCAAAGGTGGGCTGGAGGCCCCAGAGGTTGAAGGCTCCGACATGGAGCCCGTTGGCCGTGAGAGGGAGGCCGTTCACCGGGAGTCCGTCGATCGAAAAGGGAAGGCCGGACATCCCGACGAATTCGAGAATATATCCCGTTCCGGTCCGGTCGTTCACGATGTCCTCGAGGCCGAACCGGTACTGGAGGATATCCCCGAACTGGACGAGGGGCTTTCCAGGGATCCCGGGAAGTCTCGCGTTGTTCGGAAAGTCGTAGGTGTAGAAAAGATCCGCGTAAAATCGGAAAGGTTTCGCGATGTACCGGGTCAGAAGGGCCGGAGTGAGCGCCGGAGAGCCGTAGTGGGTCGACGGGATCCGGGCGAGCGGCGGAAGCCCTCCTTTCACCACCGGCGCATCGGTCCAGGTCGAGGTGGGAAGCGTCACGTGGAGGGCGAAGGCCATCGAGGGAATCATCCGGTCCGGATGCTGGACATAGAAGCGGTACTTGAGTTCCATGGTCAGATCGGAAAAGCCGGACCCCTGGGTGTAGTCGCCCCCGTAGGAAGACCAGACCGAGGCCATGGAAGGGAAGATCGTAAACTGGGTGTTGTCGGTGATCCCCACCCCGATCTCGGCCAAAGATAAAAGCTGTGTCTCGTTGAAACCGTTGGCGAGGGAATGGACCCCGCCATTCGATCCGTACTGCGCCTGGACGAACTGGCCATAAAAAAAGGGGCGGACATAGAACTCGCCCGGAGGAGCGGTATCGGCCATGGGAATGAGCTCCGGACCGGCCGAGAGGGGATTCCACATCTTGCGGTAGGCCGCGAGGGCGTCGGACCCGTTCCAGGAAAGCCCGTCTCCTCCGGAGGTAACGTCGGCCTTCCCCGAATCGGATCCGGGGGGCGGAGAGACCGGGGGATCGGCCGCCCGGACCGTTTCGGCCGGGATGATCAGGATTCCTGCGGCGAGGACAAGCGATGCGATAAAAGAAGATAAAAGTCGCATGTACATAGGGATCTCCCTGTTTTAAATGTTCGGTCATCGTCAGAGTAAGGGACAAAAGACCGGATTCAGGGAGCCCGCAGGGGGGCCAGGAGGAAATGGATTCTCGTCTGTCGGCAGGGACGGTCGGGATCGGAAGCACAGGATGGGGAAGGAGAAGGATCGGAAAAGAAGATCAGGAGAAGAACGGCCAAAAAGAGCGCAACCGGGATTTCCCGGGCCCTCCGGAAGAAGCGCTCCGGGGAAGAGGGAACGGTCGACCGCTCCTCCCCGAGGAGAGGGGCCGGAGACGCTGCGGACCCTTCGAATCCGGAAACGGGGGAGAAAAGGGCGCTGTCGTGAGGGACGGCCTTTCCGGCCTGTTTCTCCGTAGCCGAAAGGGCGGCGCGGGTCCAGGAGGAACTCGCGACGGAAACGCCGTATCCGCAATCCCCGAGCGGAAAGACGCGTGTTCCCCCTCCCCCGGACGAGACCGAGACCGCGGCGGAGGTCCCCAGGAGGAAGACCAGAAGAAGAGGAAGGCCGCCCAGAAGGACCGCCCCGGAGAGCAGCCCCCCGGCCATGGCCCAGATCTCGAGAGCGTCGGGAGCGGAGGCCGGCCTTGGAATTCCGACTCCGGAAACTCCCGCGCGCCGCTTGAGCCAGATTTCGGCCACGAGGAATCCGGCGAGGAAGCTCACCCAGAGGAGGGGCGAGAAGAGCGGGATCTCTCCGACGAGAAGGAGGGTCCCCAGGCCGGCCAGCGTGGCCGAGGAGGCGAGCGAAGGCAGGAGGCTCCGGATTTTGTGGCGCCGGTAGACCCACAGGTTGCCGGCGCCGTGGCAGAACGGAAGGGCTCCCGCCGCCCCGGCCAGAAGGTCGGCCGCCCCCAGCCACCGCGCAAGAGCGGTCCCGGAAAGTCGCTTTTGCGCCTCGGGAGACAGCGCCCCCTCTTTTTTGCGCTCCCGGACCGTCGCCAGAAGTCCGTTGACCAGCGTGACGGGAAACTGGGGAAGGACCAGGAGAAGAACGCTAAGGAGCGGCGAGGGGGAGATCCCCTGCAGAAAAGAGGCGAGAGCGGACGGAACAAATCCCGGCGCGTTCCGGAGCAGGACCAGTCCGAACGCCAGGACGGCCACCGCCCGGACGTAAAGGGTCACCGCCCTCCGGATCCGGCCGAAGGACCGCTCGGTCAGCCGTTCCTCGAGACGGCGCGCCAGTCCGAAGTGGCCGGCCAGAAAAAGGAGAAGGCCCAAAAAAACGGCCGACAGGGAGGCAACTTCGGGCGTGGGACGCAGGATCAGGAAAAGAAAGGCCCAGACCTTGAGGGGCTGGAGCGGAAGGGAGGTCCGGAAGAGGAGGGCCGAGAGAGCCCAGGCTCCTCCCATGACGAGAAGGTCCCTCCCCATGAGAGCGGCGCTCCCGCCCCGCTCCGCCCCCGCCATCAGGCCGACGAGGGGAATCAGGAACCAGAGGTCGAAGAGGCTCCCCCAGAGCTCTTTCGCCCGGAAGCTTCCGGGACCGGGTTTCGGGTACTCGACATGCGCGCCGTTCATGACAGGGATCGCCCGGGGATGGGCGGACCGCTCCTTCGCTTTTGAGGGATTGGAATCAGCTCTGACGGAAATTCGGGATTTTCGGAAAAAGGGAACCGGAGGTTCCGGGGAGGAGAGATCCGGCTTGCGTCAGCCGTGATCGCTTATAACAAAGCAATTGTCGTGCCAATTCAAAAACACAGGAAATGACAGGACTGAACAGACCGAAAGCCTGAAGCCTCCTTCTTTTTATGAACAAAAATGTCATTAGCAGGGCAATTTTTGGGGAGGAAAGAGGGGGGGGGCCCGGGAGAAACGGTCCGGAACGGAAAAAGGGGACGCGCGTAGACTAAGTCATGCGACTAAGTCTATGTCGGGACAAGGTTGGGCCATACGGGCCCATAGCCGCCGAAACGGAGAAAGACGATGGATAAGGTCAACATCCACGAGGCGAAGACCCATTTTTCGAAACTGGTCGAAAGGGTCCACAACGGCGAAGAAATCATTGTCGCAAAGACCGGAGTGCCTTATGCCCGCCTCGTTCCCCTGGAAAAAAAGAAGCCGCGCGCTCCGGGTCTTTGGAAGGGACGAAGCGGATCCGCCCTATTGGAGCCCCTTCCGGAAGAAGAGCGTTCGCTTTGGGAAGCATGAACGTTCTTCTCGACACTCACGTTCTTCTCTGGTGGCTCCAGAACGATCCGGACCTTTTGGAGCATGCGCGTGCCCTGATCGCCGATCCGGACAACGAGATTTTCGTCAGCAGCGTGTCGGGGTGGGAGATCGCCCCCAAAGTCCGTCTCGGGAAACTCCCGGGGTCGGCGATCTTGTCGAAAGGCTTCCGGACCTTCTTCGCGAAGGCCGGGTAGAGGTCCTGCCCGTTTCGCTGGCCCATGCCCTGGCCGCAGGCGTTCTTCCGGGCCCGCATCGGGATCCTTTCGACCGGATGCTGATCGCCCGGAGCAAGATCGAAGACCTCCCGATCATCACCCGGGATCCCGCCTTCAGATTCTGTCTGGACAACATCCTCTGGTGAGCGTTCCGGGTTTTCCGGATAGAAGCCCGGCCCCCCTCCGGACAGGAGGTCCCGCCCTGTCCTTCTCCATCCCGGAGATTCAAGGGAGCGGGTCTTCCCCGCCCGTACAGAAGCGGTAGCCGATCCCCGGCTCGTTGACGAGATGGAGAGGCCGGGAGGGATCCTTCTCCAGTTTTTTGCGAAGATTGGCCATGGTGACCCGAAGGATCGACACCTGCCCGACGTAGGCCGCCCCCCAGACCTCCCTCAGGATCTGGCTGTGGGTCAGGACCCTGTCGGCGTTCTTCAGAAGGAGCGCCAAAAGACGGTACTCGGTCGGCGTCATGCGGATCTCCCGTCCCTCCACGCTGACCCTCCGGAGGACGCCGTCAAGCCTGACGGGCCCGGACTCGATAATGGCGCCGCTCTGGCCCGACTGCGCGCCGGAATGCCGGAGCGCGACGCGGATCCGGGCCAGCATCTCCCGGACGTCGAAGGGCTTTGTCACATAGTCGTCGGCCCCGGCGTCAAGAACCTTGACCTTCTCCTCCTCCCGGCCCCTGGCGGAAATGACGACGATCGGACGCGCCCACCATTCGCGCAGACGCCGGATCACATCCTCCCCCTCCATATCCGGGAGGCCCAGATCGAGCAGCACCAGGTCGGGATTCCGGGTGGCCGCGTGAACGATCCCCTGCTTTCCGGTCCCGGCGAGGACAACCCGATAGCCCTGCTCCTCGAGGACGATCTCGAGAAGCCGCTGCATGGCGGGCTCGTCCTCGATCAGAAGCACCACGGCTCCGGATTGGACCATGGAAGCGGATTCGTCCGGGGTTGTGTCCTTGTCCGTTCGTTCGGTCATTGGTTTCGGTTCTTTTTCATGGGCAGAAGCCCCTCCCCCAACCTTTTGTGACGACGGGGTGACTGCTCCTCCCTGAAGGCCTGATCTTTACCCATATTTCCGACGAGTGGGCACGGGGCTTGTGGAATACATCTGTAAACGTGTGAAGATTGTCCACATGGCCGACAGGTCGTCAAGCCTCTGGATTCCTCTCCAGAGGGTTTGTGTTCCGGGCTCCCCATCCCCTTTTCTTCCCAGGAAACCTCCCAGTCCCGCCACCATCCGGGTTGCTTCCCGAAGGGTCGGCGGGGGGGCCTCGGGACTCGCCGGAACTTTTTGGTGGAAGGTCACCAGAGCACGCCATTCATGCTCTTCAAAGAAGACCGTGCAGGGAACGTCCGGGATCTCCCGTCCCAGTTTGGTCAGATAATACAACCGCCAGGCCACGACCAGATCGATGGCCAAACAGGCTTTGATCCGGTGGCTGTTTCCCAGCTGCCGCTCCTCGATCTTGCAGCCGGACTTGAGCGTCCGGTGAAAGACCTCGATCCCCCAGCGCCGGGTATACCAGACCACCTTTTCCCGCGCCTCCTCAAGGGTCTCGACCGATATCGTGGTGAGCAGAAGCCAGGAGAGCGGCTCGATCCCTTCTGGAGCGTTTTTTTCGGTCGCCGCGATCGCCCACAAGGTTGTATTATCTGACCAAACTGGCACGGGAGATCCCGGACGTTCCCTGCACGGTCTTCTTTGAAGA
>DAIBSV010000065.1 GCA_027415455.1 Nitrospirota bacterium
TGGGTCTGAGGGGTAATCGGGTAGGCCGCCACGACCTGGGGACGGCAGAGGGCGACCGCCCGGGCGATCGCCTGGGAGCCCTCGAGAGCCTCACGCATGAATGGGCTCCTTCCAAAGGTTTTGAGCGACCAGAGAGGCGCCGGAAGCGACGAGACTCATATTTTTTTGCAGGAGATCGCCTGAAAAGCGTCCAGCGAAGGCCCGGCCCAAGCTTTCGGTGGACAGAGTTCCCGTCAGGGAGAGAAATGCCGAAAGAAGAGGAGCATTGGGGATCGGCCGGCCCAGGACCTCCATCGCCAGACGGGTGGCGGGAATCGTTTCGATCCGGACGGCCGGCCCGACGGTCATCCCCTCCTCTTCAAGGCGTTTCCGGAGCTCTTCGGGAGAGCGGGGAGAATTGACGAGGATGGCTCCTTCGGGAGAGAGTCCCGCCAGCGTCTCGGGAATCCTGAGGATTCCGTCGTCCGCAAGGACGAGGTAGCGGGGAGAGGTAATTTGGGAGCGCCGAAGGATCGGAGAGCCATCGATACGGACAAAGGCCGTGATCGGAGCCCCTCTCCGCTCGGCCCCGAAGCTCGGGAAGGCCTGGGAAAACTGTCCCTCCAGGAAGGCGGCCGTCGCCAGAAGATAGGCCGCAAGAACATTGCCCTGTCCGCCTCGTCCATGGATCCGGATTTCGACCATTGTTTTCCTCTCGATTCCGGAAGTCGGAAAAACCGTCTTCTCCATTCTTGTCGCAAGAGGCTACGGCAACACTCCCTTTTCAAAATACCACTCGCGCTACCAGGTGAAAAGACGGGTATGGTATTCTTTGTGAATCAGGAAGACAACTCAGGAACGGGGGAGGCTCATGACGGAAGCAACCGGAGGATTTCTGGAACGGGAGCGCTTTTGTGCCCTCTTCGACCTGTTGCGGGAACGGGGGTATCATCTCGTCGGTCCCCGGATCCGGGACGGAGCGATCGTTTACGGAGAGGTTTCGGGCCCTGAAGATCTTCCCCAGGGAGTCCGCGATCTTCAGGGAGCCGCTTCCTATCGTCTCGCTCCGGGAGAATCAGGCCGCCATTTCGCCTGGGCCAACGGGCCCCAGGCCTTGAAACCTCTCCTGTTCTTTCCCCGGGAGACTCTCTGGGAATCCCGGCGCGAACCCGACGGATCCCTCTCCTTTTCCTCCCCCGACAGTCCCTCAAAGCCCCTGGCGATCATCGGCGTCCGGGCCTGCGATCTTTCGGCCCTGGATCTTCAGGACCGGCATTTTGGCAAGGGCCCCTTTCCCGACCCGTTCTACGCCGCCCGAAGGCGGGATCTTTTTCTGATCGCCGTCGACTGTTCCCACCCGGCCGAAACCTGCTTCTGCGCCTCGACCGGAGACGGACCCGAGGCACGCTCAGGATTCGACCTGGCCCTGGGGGAGATTGACGAAGGCTTTCTCGTTCGGGCCGGCTCGGAAAAGGGGCGGGACCTGCTCCGGGACCTTCCTCTGTCACCGTCCGACCCCCACATGGAGGAGGCCCTCAACCATCAAACCGACCAGGCCAGAAATTCTCAGCGGCGCGCCCTTCCCTCCCGAAACCTGAGGGGACTTCTGGCCGCCCGCCCGGACCACCCCCACTGGAACGACCTGGCCACCCGCTGCCTTTCCTGTGGAAACTGCACCTCCGTCTGCCCGACCTGCTTCTGTTTTTCGGAGCATGAAGATCCTTCCCTCGACGGGCGTACAAGCCGGCATGTCCGACAATGGGATTCCTGCTTCACCCCAGGCCACAGCTACATCCATCCAGCCCCGCTCAGGGGGGAGACACGGTTCCGGTACCGCCAGTGGCTGACCCATAAACTCGACTACTGGCACGATCAATATGGACGATCCGGTTGCGTCGGATGCGGACGCTGCGTCAGCTGGTGCCCTGTCGGAATCGATTTCACGGCCGATCTTCCGCTTCTTCTGGAGGAGCCTCATGGAGGGTAACCCTCACATGCCCCGCGCCGCCGTCATCCGGGACCGGATCGAGGAGGCTCCCACCGTCCTGACCCTGCGGATCGAACCTTTGGAGGATCCTCAGGTGCCCTTTTCCTTCAGCCCGGGGCAGTTCAACATGGTGGGGGTTTTTGGCGTGGGGGAGGTTCCCCTCTCCATCGTCTCGGATCCCTTGGATACGGATTTTTTCGACCACACGGTCCGGATCGTCGGACGCGTCACCGAAGCAATGGCCCGCCTGAAAGTGGGAGATCGCCTGACGATCCGTGGGCCCTTCGGGAACGGGTGGCCCTTGGAGGGCGCACGCGGGCGGGACATCGTCCTGGTGTCGGGAGGCCTCGGATGCGCCCCCCTCGTTTCAGTCGTCAACTATGTCGTCCGGCGGCGGGAAGATTTCGGATCCCTGACCGTTCTCCATGGCGTCAAGAATCCGGGCGATCTTTTCTGGAAGGACCGCTTCGCCCGTCTCAACACGCTCGGAGGAACCCGCGTCTTCCTGACGAGCGACGTGGGTGGATCGGGATGGGAGGGGGCCGTCGGACCAGTCACGAACCTGATTCCCCATATCCCGGTCACCGCCCGGACAACGGCCAAGATATGCGGGCCGGAACCCATGATGCTGGCCACGGTGAAAAAACTTCTGGCACAGGGCATTCCTGAAAGCGAGCTCTGGGTCAGCCTCGAACGGAACATGCAATGCGCCGCCGGATTCTGTGGCCACTGCCAACTGGGAGAGATGTTCGTCTGCCGCAGCGGGCCGGTCTTCCGGTATCCCGAGATCAAGAACCGTCTGGGAATCCGGGGGCTCTGAGGATGATAAAGCCCACACCATCCCGCCAGCAATCCCTGCCCCCCCCGCGCAAACCCCGGATTGCGGTCCTGAAGCTGGCCTCCTGCGACGGATGCCAGCTGGCCTTTCTGGGTCTCGGAAACCGGCTTCTCGAGCTCGCGGCGATGGTCGAGTTCGTCCATTTTGCCGAAATGGGTCCCCTCGGCTCCTTGACCGATCTCGACATCACCTTCATCGAGGGAAGCCTCTCCACCCAGGAGGACCTCGAAACGGTCCGCTCCGTCCGCAAGGAAAGCCGGTATCTGGTGACGATCGGGGCCTGCGCCACCTCCGGAGGAATCCAGGCTCTTAGAAACCTGACCTCAGGAGACCCCCTCGCCGCCGTCTATCCTTCGCCCGACTTCATCGACTTTCTCGCACACTCAACCCCTGTCTCCTCTGAAGTTCCGGTCGATCTTGAACTCTGGGGATGTCCCGTGACAGGGGACCAGGTCCTGGGAGCCCTCCGCTCGATTCTCTCGGGGGCGCCTCCCCCGGTCGAGCATGACAAGGTCTGCCTCGAATGCAAGCGCCGCGGGATCTCCTGCGTGACGGTCACGAAGGGAGTTCCCTGTCTCGGACCGGTGACCCTCACGGGGTGCGGGGCCCTCTGTCCCTCCTTCGGACGGGGGTGCTACGGATGTTTCGGCCCCTCCGAGAATCCCGAAACGGCCTCCCTCGCCAGGACGTTTTCCGGGCTTGGTCTCACTCCGGACGAGGTTGCCCGGCGCTTTCTCTTCATCAACAGCAATGCCGGTCCTTTCCGGGAGGAAGGAGAACGATGGCAGGAAGGTTAATCCCATGAGTGATGACCGCATTCTTCGCATTCCGGTCATGGCCCGGGTGGAGGGGAAGGGGGCGCTTGAAATGACCGTGAGCCGGGGGAGGGTCGGAGAGGTCCGACTCCGCATTTTCGAACCCCCCCGACTCTTCGAAAAGATTCTTGAAGGGCGCGAGTTCCGGGAGGTCCCGGACATCGTGGCCCGTATCTGTGGCATCTGCCCCGCCGCCTATCAGCTGACGGCCGTTTCGGCCATCGAAGCCGGATTCGGCCTCCAACCCGGAGAGGAGATTTCCCGATTCCGGAAAATCCTGGCCTGCGGGGAATGGATTTCAAGCCATAGTCTTCATGTCCATCTTCTGGCTGCGCCGGACTTTCTGGGATACGAGGACGTCATGGAGTGGGCCCGGCACGATCCTGAAAGCGTGCGGAGGGGGTTCGAGCTCCATGCCGTAGGCAACGCCCTCCTCTCCCTTATGGGAGGGAGACCGGTCCATCCCGTGGGAGCTTGCGTCGGAGGCTTCTTCGGCTTTCCCCATGAGGAGGAGCGGGAGGCCGTTGCCTCCCGGGTCCGCGCCGCCCTTCCCCTGGCCACGGATCTCGTGCATTGGGCCGCCTCCCTCCCCTACCCGGAAAGCGAGCGCGCCTTTGTATCGGTCTCCCTGCGGGCCCCCGACTCCTACCCCATGAACGGGGGGCGAATCGTTTCGAGCCGGGGACTTTCCATTGATCCGTCTGACTTCGAGGCGCATGTGGAGGAGTTCCAGGTTCCCCATTCGACGGCCTTCCACAGCCTTCTCGACGGAGAGCCCTATCTCGTGGGCCCTCTGGCCCGCCTGAACCTGAATGCAGACAGGCTACCCCCGGAGATCCTCTCCCTGATTGCGGACTCGGGCATCCGCCTTCCCAGCACCAACATGAACCACAGTCTCCTGGCCCGGGCGATCGAAATCCGATTTGCCCTTGGAGAGGCCCTGGCCCATCTTGAAAAACCCTCCACGGGATCTCCCTCCTCCCTCCCTGTCCCGATCCGGGAGTCCACCGGAATTGCCGCCACCGAAGCTCCCCGGGGCATCCTCTGGCACCGGTACGACCTCTCCGAAAACGGTCTTGTCCGGAAAGCCCGGATCATTCCTCCGACGAGCCAAAACCAGACCATCATGGAGGCCGACCTTCGTGAATCCCTCGAGACAGGCGGCCTCGAACGCCCGGATGAGGCCTTACGGAAGGAGGCAGAGCGGATTGTCCGAAACTATGATCCCTGCATCTCCTGCGCCACCCACTTTCTGGACCTGACCGTCCACCGAAGGGATCGGTGACCTCCCGGGTCCGCCTCTTCGGGATTGGCTCTCCCTTTCACGGAGACCAGTGGGGGCTTCGTCTGGTCGAGGAGATGATTCGGGATGGCTTTTCCCTTCCATTGACGGAATGGTCTTCGACCTTCAGATCCTGGACCGTCCGGGATGGGGGTTGCTGGACCGCCTTCAGGGGCCGGATCCTGTGATTCTGATCGATGCCATGCTCTCCGGAAGCCCCCCCGGATCGATCCGCAGGATCACCCTGCCGGAGCTCCCTTTTTCCCTTGCTCCCCTCTCTTCCCATTCAGTCGGCGTACTTTCGATCCTTGCGCTGGGAAAGGAACTGGGAGTGCTTCCTCCCTCTCTGTTCCTTTACGGCGTTGAAATCAAGCCTTTTTCTTCGTCCACCCCCCCATTTATCCGGACCGATCCCGATCCAGGGATCTCCCTTGCCCTACGGAATATCATCTTGAGGGATCTGCCATCCCTTCTGTCCTCCGGCCCCTCTCCCCCCGGAGACCAGCAATCATCTTCTTCCGAAAAATCTTCCGCTCCCTGAAGTGTTCTTCTGATTCAGGAGCGGAAGCGGACTCCTGTCAGGGAAAGGGGACGCCTCAGACAAAGGATCCAACCACGAGCGAGAGATCACTTTCTGAAATCAGCGCGTGGGGCCAATCGAATTTTTGTCGGCCAGCCGAACGGATTCAAAAATGAAGGATGTCCCTGTCAATGATTCCCGACGGGATCAGGAGAGAGTCACCTTCCATCACAAGCTCTGCTATAATCCTGAAAGGACTTTGGCAAGACTTCCGGAAGGTCCGAAACGTGAGGAAAGAACGACAGGACATCCCGTGGAAGAAAAAAAGCAGGCATAATTGGGCCAGTTAGCCACATTATGTCTGCTTTCTTCAAATCCACTATCTGAATGAACATTGGTCGGGGCGACAGGATTTGAACCTGCGACCCCCTGCTCCCAAAGCAGGTGCGCTACCAAGCTGCGCCACGCCCCGAATTGAAATCGACAGAAACGAATTGTAACAGATTCGGACCGGTCAATGACAGCCTTTCGACCGACATAAGGACTGGCCCTTCCCCGATGACATGGCGATCATTGATCCTGACAGCTTTGGGCGGAATCTTCTGGATTTCCCTTATTCCTCCGGGACCCTCACCGGCCGAAGAGATCCTGAACGAGGAACACTCTCATTATCGGGACCAGATCCAGAGGATCCACGAGGCTCTCGAAAAGAACAAAACCGAGAGCGATGTTCGCTCCCTCCTCGATGATGCCAGACGCTCCGCCCGATGGATTTTCAAGGAACCAGGAGCCGCAGAAACAGTTGAACGCCGTCTGGGGCGGCGCATCGACAAGGAATTTTTTGAACTCAACCTTCCCGTCCTCATCCACACACTTCCGGCCAGGCCCTTTCTGCTTCAGAAAACAACCCCTCACTCCAGTGTGGTGACGAATTTCGAGGAAGGAACAATCACATCCCAGGTGACCGTGCCATTTTTTGAAAACAATGGGCTCAGAAAGGCTCGCAACGAGGCCGTTTTTCTCTCCATCCTGCTTCTCCGTGACGGCATCATGAATCTGCCTGTCCGGGAATTCGTCCGGCTTCGCAAGACAGCTCCCCCGGAAACCTTTCAGGCGGGAGGGACGGTCGAGAGATATCTGATCGCCAATGGTCTGACCCGGTCGAATCTTTTCGTGGACATTCACGCACTGGCCGCCGGAGGGGGAATTGCACTGGCCCGCATCACCCTTCCCCTTCCGTTGCATATCGGGGACAATCTGGCACTGACAATGGAGCGTTCCGCGGCCTCCCCTCCCCCTCCCGACATGATCGCCTTCAAGCCCCACGGTCTTCCTCCCACCGGACTTCTTATCGATGCCCGCCGGTACAGGATCCATCCCTTTCGGGACGTGATTCTCATTTCGGACACACGTCACATTCTCATGATCCCGGACGAAGGTCGTCCCTCCGGAGTTCTTCCCTACGGCTGGGCCGGCTGGAGCGACGGACTGGACATCGAGGCGGTCGAACGGAGGGTGGGATTGCGCCCCCTGGTCGTCCGTCCCGAGGAATTTCTCCATCGGCAGGTCTTCGTCTTTTCGCAAAGAGATTCCCGCAAAATTCTTCATTCGCTGTACCCCTCTAAGCTTATGGCCACGGGACACATCCTGATCCTCCTGGCTCCCCAGCGGCTCGTACGCCCCCCCTCCCTCTCCAAGACTACAAAGGGAGAGGGCCGGTGAAGCGCATGCCTCTCCCCATTCTGGTTTTTCTTCTCTTTCTTGCGGGAAATCTGACCGGATGCGCCAGGCCTGAAATCGTGATGGAGGACCGGATTGAACCCCCCATCAAGCTTGGGCCGATCCACAGAATCGGGGTCCTCGTCTGGCCGGTCGGAACAGAGGAGCAAAGACTTCTGGCAGGGACCATTACCAGGAATCTCGCACAGGTCCCGGGACTCCATCCGGTCAGGATCTCCACCGGAGAACGATCGGGACAAACGCCTCTTTCGATCCCCGAATTGGCCCATCTGTCGAAATCAAACGACATTCTCATGGTTCATCTTCTCTCCCATACGGTATCCGACCGGAGGGTCATCGCAGGTAACTGTGCCGCACCTCCCTGCCAGACCATCACCGTCCCGATGACCGTCCGGACAAACACGATGCGGCTCCATATCCTCTTCCTCAGGGCCTTTCCTTTTCATGTGGAACTCGATCGTACGGTGACGGTCAGAAACACCTCAAAAAAAATTCCATTTTCTCTGTTCCAGAGGTCCTTCACTCCCCAGACGACTCTCAATCTTCATCTGTATGCAAAGATTGCCCAACACGTCCGTTATCTATTCAGCACACTCAGACTGACGGTCAAGAGGCCTTTCTATCCCTATGATCCCCCATCAGAAAAGGCCTACCGAAGTCTTTTGGCCAAAAAACCCGTTCTGGCCCTTTTTTTTCTGAATTCGGAATACGGACGCCTGAAGCAAAAGAGCCGTCCCATTCCGCCAAAGCTTTATGCCGATCTGGGAGTGACCTACGAAGCCCTGGGGGTTTATTCGCTGGCCGATTATTACTACCGAAAAGCTGAAAAGCACATGAAATCCCAAACTCTCAAAAAATTCGAGCTCCAGATGAAATCCATGATGGTCTACTTTATCGGCATCAACTTTTTCGAGAAAGGAGAAGCGAATGCTCAACCTGCTCCTTGAAGACCAGGCGGGCGACGTCCTCAAGAAATTCCGTTATGGAAGAAAAAAGTCCCTGAAGGACGTGTCAGGGGCAAGCGGAATCGCGATGGACCTTCTCAGGGATCTGGAATCGGGGAATGCGACGCCGGACAAGTCACAGCTTTTGAGTTTGGGAGCGGTCCTGGGATTTGACGGCGAAGCGATGGAGAGATTGCATCTCCATCCCGAGACGACTCCGGAGGTGGCCCCGCCTCCACACCTGGTGCCTGTTCGGGAAAACTATGCCGGCTATGCCGTCTGGTGCACACTTGTTCGACATCCGGAGAATCCCAGGAGAGCCCTTCTCGTGGATACGGGGGGTGGGGGCCCCATTCTCCTTGAGACGATCTCAAGGCTTGATCTTGAAATCGAGGCCGTCCTTTTGACCCACGGACATGGGGATCATGGGGGTGGCTTTGAAGGGGCGATCTCGAAGGAGGGCGTCCCTGTCCTGATATCTCAGAGAGACCGGTATCTCCTTCCGGAGGCAAACCAGTATGCGGGCCCACTTCTGACCCCCGATGAGGGATGTGAACGGCTGGCGCAAACGGGGTGGAAGGTCTCGGTGACGGAAGCCCCCGGACATACACCCGGGTCGGTCGCCTACCATATCGGCGGGGCCCTGCTCGTGGGGGATACCCTGTTTTGCGGATCGGCCGGCCGAAGCGACACACCCGATTCCTTTTCCGTCCAGCTCGATTCCATTCATCGCCTGATTTCCGGATTTCCGCCGGAAACCATCCTCATTATGGGACATGGACCCTTTACCACGATTGCACGGGAGAAGGCCCACAACCCCTTCATCCGGGTCAGGGAACAGGGATTTGCTCCGTAACCACAGGACCTGAAAAGGCATAAAAAAGCCGGAGCGGTTCGGACCGGCTCCGGCTTTCACTTCCCTAAACCGAAGAGGGGGTCAGGAGTAAAGGATGGTCACCTCTTCTCCCACATTCCGGACCTCGAAACAGCCGACTTTTTCTCCGGGACGCTGAATACACTCCCCCGTCCGAATATCGAAGGTCCATCCATGCAACGGGCAGGAAACCTGGGATCCCCGAATAGCCCCGTCGGAAAGATATCCCCCCCGGTGGGGACAACGGTTTTCGATGGCATGATATGTCCCATCAATCCTGAACAGGGCGATTTCCTGGCTGTCGGCCATCACGAGCTGTCCTTCATTATCCTTGGCGGAATAGGTTACGGTCACACTTTTCATCCATCCTCCATATCGTCACGAGATAAACCATTAATGCATCGGGGTTGCACCGGAATCCGCACCGGCAATCCTTTTCGATCATACCCCCCCTTCAGAGTCCCATGCAAACACTGGCTTGCCGATCCTTTGTTTTTTACTGCAGGGCGGTGGTATGATCATGGAAACGACGAACACGAACGCCATCCCCGATGCTGAGACCTGAAACCGGGGCCGGCCGTTTCCCTTGGTTTTTTGCCCAGGGGGCCGCCCTGATGGACTGAACCCTGCCAACAAAAAAGAAAGGGAGTGGTAAGACCTCCGATGGACAAAGAAGAACAGCTCAACAAATATCTTGAAGAACTGACCTTTGACAAGGACCCCATCGTGGGGGAGATCGCCCTTTTGACGAAGCAGCATGGCCGGTTTCATCCGGGACGGGCGGGAGGGCTTCTAATGGCCATTCTGGCCACGACGGCCAAGATGGACCACGTCTTCGAGTGGACGGCCGGGTATGGATCAACCACCATCTGGCTGGCCAAGTCGCTTCCCGAAACGACCTCCCATTCCATCGGAACTGTCAGCGACGAGAATCTCCGGCTGATCTCGAACTATCTAAAACGGGCCGGTCTTTCCGGACGGATCAAGGTTTCCAGGACCGCCGGCCCCGATCATCTGATGGCCCAGGAGACTCTCCAGAACCTCATCGTTCTCGATCTCCAGCAGGAACGCACGAAACTGGCCGACTGGTGGATGGCGGTCGACAAAAAACTGGCCCCGGGAGGAATGCTCATCTCCCTCGGAATGATGCCTCCAGAGAAAGTCGGATCCTCGCACTCACTGCTCGCCTCTTCCATCGAGGCCTTCAACCACAAGATCCTTGGCAATCCGAACTTCCTCTCGACCATCCTCCCCGTGTCCGAGGGAATGCTGGTTGCGAGCCGGCTGGCGTGACGGAATTTTTATGGAATCCTCGGCCAGACTGATCATTGCCGCGGGCGAGCAAAGTCCTGACCTTTACTACCGGACAGGATTCCTGACCCCCGATCCGTACATTTACGCCGAGATCGGAGACGAAAGTTTTATGCTCCTCTCCGATCTCGAGCGTGACCGGGCACGCAAGGAAGGACGGGCCACACATATCCTGTCCACATCGGAGTGGGAAGACCAGGCCAAAAAGGAGGGCAAGCGAGGACTCGCAGGGATTGCCACCTTGTTTCTCAAAAGTCGCGGAGTCTCCTCTCTCACCGTTCCCTATGATTTTCCCTTCGGTCTGGCAAAAACCCTTGCATCAGAAGGTTTTTCTGTCTCTCCCGCCGAGGGGGCCTTCACCCCTTCCCGAGCTCTGAAAACCCGGAGTGAAGCGGATCAGATACGGAAGGTTCAGGAGGGCGTCGAAAAGGCCCTCTGGACGGTTGTCGAGATTTTGAAAAAAGCGACGACCCGGGACGGCTGGATCTTTTTCGAAGGAATCCGACTCACCTCCGAAAAGGTCAAGTTTCTCCTGAAACAGGAACTTCTGGCTCACAATCTCGTCGGTCAACACACGATCGTGGCCGGCGGCGAGCAGGCCTGCGATCCCCACAACGAGGGGTCCGGCCCCCTCCCGGCGCACCTTCCCATCGTTTTCGACATCTTTCCATTTTCCGAGGAGACCCGCTATTTTGCGGATATGACCCGAACCCTCTTCAAGGGCGAGGTGGCCCCCCAGCATCGGGCTCTCTACGAGGCCGT
>DAIBSV010000066.1 GCA_027415455.1 Nitrospirota bacterium
GTGCGCGATTTCGTCGGAAAGCTCGGCTTCACCTGGCAATAGAACGATTCTTGAACCTGAATGAAGGAGGTCGCATGGAAAAGAGTGTGGGGAGTGGTGTTCCATGGTTGCTTTCAGTCAGTCTCCTGACACTCTTGTCCGGGTGCTCCTCCGGCTCTCTCTTTCACTCCTTCTTCAGTCGACCAGGAGGCTCCTCTTCCTCCGACGCACGTTTCCAGAAAGACTATCCGGAGCTCAAGGCACTCCTCAGGGACAACCACTTCCGGAAGGCGCTGGTATGGGTGCGGGACTGGGAAAAGACACGGACGCTTTCCGAAGACAACCAGCGTCTTCTTCGGAAGGACGAACGGACCATACGTCTCGTCGGGGCGGCTTATTACATGGGAGTCGCTCGAGAGAGGCGCAAATCGGGCCGTCTCAAAGGAGCGCTCTCGGCTCTGGAAACAGCACGGGCATTGACGCCGGAAGATCCGACCCTCCGGACTGAAATCGAAAAAACGAAAGCCCGGGTCATCGTTTCAGGCCAGGATGGGCAGGATTGGGGGGAACTTCTTGGGAAACTTCTGGCGCTAAAGGCAAAAAATCCAAAGGATGACTCTCTCGACCCCACGATCGGTTGGGCTTACGGGAAGCTGTCGGAAAGCGAATACATGGCAGGCCGTTATTCATTGGCCCTTGGCCATGCACGAAAGGCGTTGTCCTATAAGAAGACGGATGCGCTTGCTCTCAGGGTTCGGGACCGTGTAGAAGAAATGGTCAGGACTCTCGTAGATCGCGCGGAGAGGGAATACAGAGGCCATCAATATGCGATGTCCGCCCGGGATCTCGGAAAGGCCCTGGAGGTCGACCCTGAAAGTCGGAGAGCGCGCAAGGACTGGCAGATTCTCTCGGAGACGCCGGGCGCGGTTCAGAATGCGGAAGCCAGAAATTTCAAATGAAATGAGGGTGTCATAATGAAATTTGATTTCGTTAAAAGCCACGGGCTGGGGAATGATTACATCGTCATGGTGAAAGGGGAGGGGACCCCTCCTTTGACCGAGGACAATATCCGTCTTATTTGCGACAGAAACTACGGTGTGGGATCGGATGGAATTCTTTTGCTTGAAAAAGACACGCCGCCCTTCGGTCTTCGAATTTTCAACCCCGACGGCTCGGAGGCCGAAAAAAGCGGAAACGGGCTACGGATCTTTTCGAAATTCCTATTCGAATACGGCTATGCAAAAGACAAGGAGTTTCCGATAGACACAGCCGGAGGACGTGTCAAATCAACGGTGCGGACCGACCCTTCGAACCGGGTTGTCGCCGTGCTGGTGGAGATGGGGACCTACACCTTCGATCCCTCGGCTGTGGGAATCAAGGACCGGAGCACTCCCATGATTGAGGAGACCTTGCAGATCAAGGGCGATGTTTCGGTAAAGGGATCCGCCCTGTCGGTCGGAAATCCGCATTTTGTTTTTTTTGTAGATGCGATCGATGAGCCCTTCATTCGGGAATTCGGGACTCTGATAGAACATCACCCCCTTTTTCCCAGACGAATCAATACGCAGATGGTGCGGGTTGTCGGTCCGAACGAGATCGAGATCAGGATTTGGGAGCGGGGAGCGGGATACACCCAGGCCTCGGGGAGCAGCTCTTGTGCAGCCGCCTCTTGCGCCGTCTCCCTGGGAAAAGTGAAAAGTCCGGTGACGGTTCGCATGCCGGGGGGTGTCCTGCACATCGAAGTGGGAGAGGATAAGTCGCTCCGCATGGAAGGGCCGGTCGAAGAGGTGATGACAGGGTTTTTCTCAAGGGATTTTATGGACAGGCTGACGAAGAAGACGTGACCACCCCATGGGGGGCCTTCATTGTTTTAAAAAATCCAAATTTCTCAGGTGGTAGAGCGTCATCCCGATGATTCCGATGAAAACGAGGGCGACAGGAATAAGAATCCATAACAGCGGAATCCCGATATCGTCATGCGAATTTTTCCGGTCTTCATCTTCCGGATCGAAGGGATTTGCCATTTGATCTCCTTGTCGGTCACTCTTCGGTCTGTTTTTTATACAAAGGTTGGGATTCCTGGTCTTTGAAAACGCTTCTGATCAAGTTCATTGGACCCTTTGGGGTCTCAGGATAGGAAAGCCATCCGAAGGTGATCAGAGACGACTGCTCCCTGTTCAGTCCCAGCAGGATGTCCCGGACCCGCTCTATAATGGAGTCTGCATGTTGCGGATCCATTGCCGGAAGTATCAGCAGATATTCCCGGTGGGCGATATGGGCGATTTCGTCGTAGAATCTCAGAATGCTCCTGGCCTTGATCATGAGCGACTTGTGATTCGGAATTTCGGTTCTGATCCCGATCAATCCAAAGCCGATTCCGGTAATCCTGTGTTCCTCGATCAGGGCTTCCATCAAAAGCAGTGCATCCCGGCGGTCCAGGAAGCCTGATTCGGGCTCTCTTGCGGCGGGAATCAGATCTCCCAGGTTCTTGCGGATATCGAAAAGCTTTTTCGAGAGCGCCTGCGCCTTGGGTTGAAAAGAACTGAGCCCGGGAAGTTCCCTTTTTTTTGATTCGGGACGAAAGAGCCGGATCTTTCCGAAAAAGGTGCGATTGTAAAGAAGGGGAAAATCAGCCCAGTAGCCTTCTCCCGGATTCTTTGCGAAAAGGATACGTCTGAAGGGGAGTATGGATCGGGACTCCTCTGTAGAGAGGGATTCGGCAATCCGTTTTTGGGGTTGGTCCGGGTTGTTCCTTATTCGCCAGAATTCGGCAGAAGGGGACCATGACGAGGTTTTTGCAAGATAGATCTGCGCCATGTCCGCATTTGAGTCGACCGCCAGTTCATCCAGGAAAAAATGGTCGATCAGGAGTTCGTCGCTGACACTTCGCACGACCGTTCTTGAAGGAGTCCGGAGTCGTCGCCCCAGGAGAAGCAGGCCCTCCTTGGCGCCTTCATCGAGCGTATCCGAGACTCTCTCGAGAAAGAAGGGATCCTCGGAACTCTCTTTTTCCGTTGGGACCTTGAGGATGAACCGGGTCTTTCCCGATCCGGGATCGGGGAGGCCGATAAGGGAAGGGGTGGGAGAGGTGGTGGAAAACCAATCCCAAAAGTGCCCTTTCGTTTCTCCTGAAAGGGGCAGTGCAATCTGGTTGGAATAGTCAGCCAGGGTAAACCTGGGAAATACAGCCCTCACAAGGTTCCATCGCTTCAGGAAAAGGGAATTGGCAACAATGATTTGGGATCTTGAAAGAAATAGGGAAAACGAAAAGTCCGACCCGGAAAGAAGGGAGTCGATTTCCAGGAGTGCCTGATCATTTTTGAAAAGCGAGGGCCTGATCAATAGATTCATCGTGGCCTGTCGACTCCTCTCAAAATGAGTGAACCCTCGGAGCTCTTGGTTTACAGACGAGGGGATCGACTCTAATTTAGCACGAGGAACCCCATTGATGGAAACCGACAGGAAGGTGTATGATCGCCAAAATCGGTTTTTCTCTGAGGCCTATCATTCCGGAAAAATTGGTTGGCCAAGAGAAGGTCCGACGAGGCTTGTGAGTCAGATCATTGAATCATCCATCGGCTCAGTTCCCGGGACTGTCTTGGAGATTGGGTCAGGTGAGGGACGGAATCTCGCCCCTTTTCTTGAACGGGGATGGGACGTTGTTGCCATGGATTTCTTGGTAGATCCGCTTCGGATGGCGAGGGAGCGTATCTCTGATGGAGGGGGAGGTCGGGTCTTTTTTGTTCAGGGCGATCTTTTTCACCTGCCCTTTCATCCTGCGAGCTTTGATGTCGTTTTCGACTTCGGGGTTTACCATCATCTGCGCCGTCCCGAAAGGGAAAAGTATCCTTCGTGGGTCGCTCGTCTGCTGAAGCCTGGAGGGTTGGCCGGGTTGGGGGTTTTTTCAGACCTTTTTCGGCATTTCCCAGGAGAAGTGCGGCGTCGGAACTTCATCACCCACCGTGGACATCATGACGTCTTCTTCAAGGAAAAGGACCTTCCCGCTCTGATGGGAAGAGGATTCTCTCTGTTGTCCACAGGAGAGGAGCGTCCCGGAGCCCTCGATCATTACCGGCTGGCGGTCTATCGGAAAAACCGTGAAGAGCCTTAACCTGAATCAGCTTTTGAAAGGGAAGACAGATGGAACACCGTCCTATCGCATTCGCCTTTGAAATCGGGGAGACCGTTCTAGTCAAAATCACGAACCAGATCGGTCTCGTGGAAAGCCGCACGAGAGGATACTGGAAGGCCAACGAATATGATGTGATCATCCCTCCGGAAAACGCCCGCATGCGGGTTCGCGAGGAAAACCTTTCCCACGTGCCTCATGAATACGTCCTCACACGCCTTCCAACGATGGCGGGCTTGTCCTCGCCTCCCAAATTTCTGAATGTCCCGGGAGATGACAGAACATCCGGATCCGCCCTTCCCTCGCACTGATGTTCTTTTTTTGAGGCACTCCCGTTCAAGCGTCAAATAAAAAAAGGGGACCTTTCCAAAGGTCCCCTTTTTTTATCTCCGGAATGGCAGGCTCTGTCAGTGTGATAACGGGCGACAATGAAGATGTCTGCAGCAAAGCCAGACGAGCCGTGTGACTGTCGAACGTGTCAGTAACGGGGGAGGGAATGGTCGGCATGGAGGGCATAGGCATCAATGCCCCCATGAAGGTTCTTGACCTTTTCAAAGCCCATTTTCTTGAGAAACTGGCAAGCCTGCAGGCTGCGGACCCCATGGTGGCAATAGACGACAATATCCTTTTCGCGGTCGATCTGAGAAAGTTTCTGGGGAAGCTGTGCGAGGGGAATGTGAAGGGCGTTCTCGATCTTGACCCGGGAATGTTCCCAGTTCTCCCTGACGTCCAGAATCACAAGATCGTCACCTTGGTCGATCCTTTCCTTCAGATCTGAGGGGTGAAGCTGCAAATCCTTATTTCCTGAGAAGAATCCAAACATTCCTTGAAACCTCCTGAGGGATGGGCAGGGGAAAGGGTTATTCCCCCCGCCAAGCCGCCTCTCTTTATTTCGTAATCGTAAAATCATCTGCAAGATTCAGGTCGGTGGTATCCAGCGTGGACAGAATCCCATGCGCGGCCCGTCCGCCCCCGATGACGGCATCAATGTTGCCGTTCTTCGAAAAGACTGGGGTCGAACCTTTTTCAGTTTCTATTATAAATTTTACCGCGTCGCCCTCGATGGAAACAACCTTTATTCTGGCGTATCCGCCAAAAAGGGAGACCGGTTTCCCGGGCGAGAGCGCCAAAGCTCGGGTGTTGTAAATCATGGCCCCGATGTGGTGGGCAATGGGACAGGCAATCGGGAAGTAGGCGACGTGACGGATCCCGAAGTTCATCCGGTTTGTGTCCCAACGCGCGACTCCTCCATAAACCCAGAGATGAACCGAGTTCTTCTCGATGGCATCATGGGGCCATAGGACGACGGCCATCGAGCCATGGATCGCGATCATCCGGCTCCTGAGTGAAGGATCCTCGGGCAGTGTCGCACTGTTCAGGGTCACAAGGGTCCGGCTTAGAATCTTGCGGCCGTTGTGGATAAAGTCTACGGTGACCCGGGATTGATTCTGTTCGATCCGCTTGATCACGACCTTGTCAGCCCCTTTGCCAAAGATCTGTCCTTCCTTGGCTGATCCTTCGAAAAGTTTCGACTGGGCCCACCATTCCCGATGAATCGATGTTCCGGTAAGGGATGCGAAGGTCACCCCTTTTTTTCCTGCACTTTGGATGACTCCCTGAAGATAGGTCATGGGTTTCTGGTCCGGACGATCGGGGGAAGGATTCTCCCATCGCTCGGTGAAGGCCCAGGGTCGGATCGAAACCCCGTCAAAGGTCCGCCAGATCACGATCGGGTTGGGGATGACTTTCGGCACGGGGGGCAGAAGCATGGTGTAGAGATGATTCCCTGCGACAGTCAGTTTTTTTGGAAAGACCTTGACGTGTTTGACGATGTGGATGCGGGCATCATAATCGACGAAATAATAACGTTTTCCGAGAAAGTAGTCGCTGGCGCCGGTCATGGGAAGTTCACCTCTGGCCGGAGAGGCGTCGAAGTAGAGTCCTCCGGCGGGAATGACCACCTTTCCGTTCTTGATGCGAGATCCCCGGATCACCAGCATTTCATATTTCGGAATGGTCACCTTCATGGAATTGGTGACCTTTTTGCCATGAATCCATCCCGGTATTCCTGCAAAGTCGAAGATCGGCCGAGACGGAACCAGTGTGGCCCCGGGAATGGTGGGAGCCGTCCCCCGATCAACCGGATAAAAAAGGCCCGGGGGAAAGGGAGGAAGAACGGAATTCGCAGCAAGGACATTGGCCGGGAAGGAAGAGGCAAAGGCGAGAATCATGACAGAAGGGGCCACTTTCAGAAGCTTTTGACGGAACGGCTCTTTTTCAAGGGATTGACGGCATTCGATGGGCATGAACCCTCCTGTGAGAAGACGTTGAGTTGGGCAATACAAGTCTGTTTTGCGACCGGGGCTGCCAATCCATAATGACAATAGATCTTGGTCGCTTCTGGCGATTCCCGGAGCATAAGCCATCCCTGGCGGCGTCATCATGGGGCGCATTGACGACTTCCTCCGCCACGTCAACCGCCTCGGTGTCCAGGTTGGCGGGGATTCTGACATGTGCGATAGGACGAGGACTATGGAGAAATTTCTGGAACAGGAGCTCCAGGATCCCGTCATCAGGCTAGCCATTGGAGGGGGAAAGGACTTCTTGGGCACCCAAGATAGTCCTATTGTAACCCGAGGAAATCTCCGATAAAGACATTGTTTCTTATGAAGCGGAAAAGGAATCCAAATAGGGATTGGCTGAGTCCCGAAACTTATTTCAATTAGAGGGCAGACACATGTTAAGGCAAATGGTCGGAGGAAAGTCCATCGTATGGGCATTCTGGGTCCTGCTTATGGGGGTGATTCTGGTCGGAGGGGCTGGGAAGAGGGCCATGGCCAGCCCGGGAGGGAGCAACCAGCTCGGATTTTCGGCGGAAGTGGAGGGAATGGACGATCTCAACACTCCCGGTGGAGCCGGAACGATGTTTTACGGAGGGGGGGTCTCGATTCAGTATTGGATCTCGCCTGGGGTTGGTGTGAGGATCGGGGCCGATTACTTCAACAACTCGAAGTCGACCGGCCCTCTTCCCCAGAGCATTCTTCCCTTTTATTCGGGGATTATGGTGAATCTCCTGTCGGGATCGCTCGGCTCTCTCGATCTGGTGGGGGATTTCGGGCAGGCGTTGAACAATGGCGTGGACAACACCTATTTCGATGCCGGCCTCCAGGTCAATACGCTTTTATCAAATCGTCGCCAGTTTTTCCTCGATGTCCGCTTCCGGGAAGATGGAGTCGGGACGATGGCGACCCCCTGGCAATTCGTGACGGCCGGGCTGGGCATCAACTTCTTTTAGTGGCTCCTCCGGATTATGATCTGGATCATAATGGTGAAATCAGGGCTCTGATATCGTTGACGTTGTGGCAGGTCCGAGGGCTGGAGAGAAAAGTCCGGCTTGCCGGGGGTTTCACCGACAAATCCAGAGCATTAAAGGAGCGGAGAGTATGGCGATCAACACAGATCTTATCAAGGCCCATGGGGCGGCCATCAAGGGACTGGGAACCCAGGTCACATCCTATTTCTACGATTACATGTTTTCCCACTTTCCCGAAGTCCGGAAAATGTTTCCGGAAACGATGACGACCCAGAAGGAACGGCTCTTCAATTCACTGGTCTTCATCTCCACAAACATCGATAATCCCGGGGCTCTGGTCCCCTATCTCGAACGTTTGGGGGAAGGGCACATCAAGTACGACACTCGGCCCGAGCACTATGACGCGGTGGGAGTCAGCCTTATGAAAACGCTCGAGCATTTTCTCGGATCGGCGTGGACTCCCGAGGTTTCCGCCACCTGGAGCGAAGCTTACAACCTTGCCGCGAAGGTGATGACGGAAGCCGCGGCCCGCTCGATGGATCCGGCGCGCTACAAGCCGCTTTCCCACCAGGGAACTCCTGTCGCCTAGAACATTCTTATCCAGCCCGAGAGGCGTCCTCCTTGCATCAGCAGGAAGACGCCTCCTCGAATGACCGGTTTTCTCTGGCGCCTGTGTACAAGCTGCCGGGAAAGACCCCGTCTCCTCCCCAAGAATTCACCCTTCAGATTGATACTAAAAAAATGAGTGTATTTTTTTTGATTTGAGATCCCATCCGGAAACGTTTAAAATATCTCCGTCAAAAACGGGCGAATCGCGATAAATAAAGAGGAGCGGCGCTCCGAATGCAACAGGTGCCGCGACCGGGAAAGGTGGTTTCATGCTGGAATGGATCCGTAAGGAGGCCGTTGAGCGTCCGAAGGTCATCGGAGGTCTCATGGTCCTGATCGGAGGTGTTTTCGTCCTGTCGATGGGTTGGTGGGGCTTTTCCGCGAGCCGATCCTCGAAGTCCGATGTCCTGGCCAAGGTCAATGGTGTTCCGATAAAGGTGGAAGATTACTCCCGCGACTATCTCATAATGAAGGACAATTACAAACGGCTCCTGAGGGGAGATCTTGGGGCAAAGATTTTAAAGGACCTGAACTTCCCGGGCCTTGTCCTGAGGAATATGATTTACCGGCAGCTCTGGATTGATGAAGGGCGAACCCTCGGCATCCAGGTTTCGGATCAAACGGTCATTCAGGAAATCGCCCGCATTCCTTTCTTTCAGGTTGGAACGCCGCCTTCTTTTTCAAAGGAGGCCTATGTCTCCTTCCTCAAGGAAACCCATCAGACGGCGGAAAGCTTTGAGGAGTCGGTTCGGATGGATGTCCTTGTCCAGCGCGCCCAGCTTTTTGTCCGGGCCTCCCAGACCATCGGAAATCCTGCTCCCCAGCCCGCGGGAGCGCCTCCGTCGGATACCAATGCGGAGCGCGTCCGTCTTCAGAACGAAACAGTGGAAGCTCTCCAGAATCAGCTGGAAACAAAAGCCCGCATCGACATCGACCAGAAGGTCTTTCGGGAAGTCTCCCGCCAGCTCCTCTGACTTTGATTTCTCACCCCGATCCGAGGAATCGTACATTGTCTCTCCCTTTGGCTCCGTATCACATGCAACGTGCCGCAAAAATGACGGATTTTCACGGATATCTGCTTCCGTTGTCCTTCACCTCCATTCTCGAAGAGGCGAAGGCTGTCCGTGAAAAAGCCGGATTGTTCGATATTTCACATATGGGGCATTTCCTGGCGAAGGGCCCCGACGTCAGGAGGCATCTCAATGGCCTGATCACCTCGGACTTCGAGGCAGTGCCTGTCGGAAAATGTCTCTACGGCCTCCTGACCAACGACCAGGGGGGAACTGTCGACGATCTGATTCTGGCCGCCTCCGGGGAAGACGAAGCGCACATCATCGTCAATGCTGGAAACAGGACGGCGGATTTTTCATGGCTTCGGGATCATCTTCCTGATTCCATTTCTCTCGAGGATCTTTCTGAAGGTCAGATCGGCCTGGCCCTTCAGGGCCCAGCATCTTCCCAGATTGTAGCTCTGCTCGGCGGAGGTTTCGATGGAATGAAGCGCAGGGAAGCCCGGTTTTCGATGGGTCCCGTGGACCAGGTCTGGATCAGCCGGACCGGATACACCGGGGAGGATGGGTGGGAGTTCTTCGGGCCGGAAGCGGCGATTCTGCCCGTTTACCGGATCCTGTCGGAACGAGGGGCCGATCTCGGGTTGCTTCAGGCCGGCTTGGGCGCCAGGGATCTGCTCCGGCTGGAGATGGCCTATCCTTTGTACGGGCAGGAACTCTCCCCAGAGAAGACGGCTTTCGACGCCGGACTCGATTTCGCAGTCAATCTTCGCAAGGGTGCTTTTCTGGGAAAAGACAAAATGCTTGAAAAGAGGGACGATACAGGAAGAGAGCGCCTGACAGGATTCGTCCTGCTCGAACGGGGAATTCCCAGGACGCACTGTCCCGTAATAGACCCCTTAACCGGCGATCAGGTCGGAGAGGTGACTTCTGGCGGGCATTCGCCCCGCGTGGGTGGAGGGTTCGGGCTGGCCTACATGGAGCCCCATTTTCTCCGGGAGTTCGAGCAGGGCAAAGAGGCCGGCATCGAGATTCATGGCAAGATCCATCGGGCCCGGATTCATGATCGGCCCTTTCTGGCCGGAGGCCTGTCGGCAAAGAACCTGTCGACAAAGAAATAGTCCGACCGGGTATGGACAGGCAAGTTGAACGGAACAGCAGATCAAGGAGTGAAAACGTGAGTTCAGAACGGCGTTATACCCCGACCCATGAGTGGATCCAGTCGTTTGGAGATCCCTCCCGGATGCGAGTCGGGATTACGGATTTTGCCCAGAAGGAGATCACCGACGTTGTCTTTGTCGAGCTTCCGAAAATCGGAAAGAAGGTTCCCCAGGGTGCCGAAGCGGCCATCATCGAGTCGGTGAAGGCCGCATTTTCGATCTATGCCCCCATGGGGGGAGAGGTTGTGGGGGTCAACAGTGCGATTGAGTCCAATCCTGCCCTCGTCAACGCGGATCCCTTCGGTGCCGGGTGGCTTTTTGAGCTCAAGGTCGACAATGCCCAGGAATGGAATTCGCTTCTGGACGAAAACGGGTACCGGGCGCTTCTGTCGTCCGGAACCGGCGGGGGGCACTGACCCGATGGCCGATTTCATTCCGCACACCGAGGCGGAGACCCGGGAGATGCTCTCCCTTCTCGGCCTGGACAACCTCGAGGATCTTCTCTCAGTCTACGCCCCCTCGATGGCGGCCTCGTCTCTTCCTGATCTGTCCCCATTGGGGATTGGGCAGGATGAACGGACCCTCTTGGAGTGGTTTTCGTCGCGCGGAGAG
>DAIBSV010000067.1 GCA_027415455.1 Nitrospirota bacterium
CCGCGTGGCGAGAGCCCACGAACGGGCGGCCAACATGCGTCGGGATTTTCTCCACAAGACCTCGACTGCGGTGGGCGAAACCCAAGCCGTCGTCTACGTCGAGGACCTGAAGATCCGGAACATGACCCGAAGCGCCCGGGGCACCCGGGAGACCCCCGGACGGAAGGTCCGGCAGAAGTCCGGACTGAACCGCTCCATTTTCTCCCGGGGATGGGGAACGTTCCTCTCCCTCCTGGAGTACAAGCTTTCGGGACGGGGAGGACGCCTGGTCCGGGTCGATCCCCGGAACACGAGCCGGACCTGTTCCGCCTGCGGTCATGTGTCGGCGGAGAACCGGCCGGACCAGGCGACGTTCCGGTGCGTCTCCTGCGGACACGCCAACCACGCCGACGTCAATGCGGCCAAGAACATTTTCAGGGCGGGGCACGCCCGTCGCGCCTGTTCGGGGGATCCGTCCTCCGAGTCGGCGGCCTGACCGTTCAGGTCGGCGAATCCATCCCCGTGTCCTACCGGGGAGATGGCAGGAAGGAATCCCCTTCCTTCACGGAGGGGAGGACGTCAACTGTTCAGTCGGGTCCAGGGCCCCTTGTCGATGTTCAGGGTGGCCGGAGAATTGCCCCAAGGGTTGCGGAGAACGAGGTATTCCTGATTCCCGTCGAAAATCCATCCCAGGATGGAATAAACGTGCCAAGCCACAAGCCCGGCCGTAGCATAATCGATCGATGTGGGGGCGGAGGCGGCACTCGGGTATCCAGGCCACCATCGGGTTAAAGGTCCAGGATCCTCGGCAGTTTGAACGTACATCGTTCCAGATCTGGTTGGCCGTTTGCCCCTGGGTCGATTTATAGGTCGGGTTAAGCCCGGTCAGGTTCACGAGGTCACTCACCGGATCCCCTCCCGTCACCTTCGTATAGTCGGGCTGATCGCCAGGATCACCGGCAAACCATTTCACCCACGCCTTTTCATATATTGCCGGCCACGTCTCTCCGACATCACTGGACCTCGCATACTGATACAGATTCCCCGGTTCAAGAAGAGGGAGAATCCTTCAGAACCTTCGCCGCGGCAGGGTTCAAAGTCGCCTCCTCCTCCGGCCCCACCGCCAGAATGCCGGCATCGGGGGAGACCCGGCCGTTTCAGATGTCGTCGAGAAGGTCGAAATGGTTGAGGACACGGGCCAGATGGGGCGCCAGGGAGTTCACGACGAGAATCTCCCGCTCCGTGAAATCCCGGTCGGGCTTCCGGCCATGGAGACAGAAGGCGCCGACCATATCTCCCTGGGCCTGCAGGATGACCCCCGTCTCCCAGGAAAACGACCCCATTGTCATGAAGTCCCGCCCGTACTCCGTATCGGGAAGACGGTAGGTCGGAACGAAGTCGGTGAGGCAGGCCGCGGCATTGGGGTGGTGAATCCAGCCCGACTGGGTGAACGGCGGCATAATGCTCCGTGAAGGGGGACACTTCCCGTTCCCCGGCACCCAGGAGGAGATGCCCGGATCTCCGGAAGCCGCAGGAATCCATGGCCAGATAGACCGCGCCGGAATAGGGGACGAGACGCCCCAGGGACCCGGTCACCGCCCCGAGGACCGCCTCCCGGGCCGACGACGGTCCGGAGCCCTTCCCCCTCAGTTGTGGCAGGAGCAGCCGAGGAAGGTCCGCCGGCAGACCATCCCTTCCGCGGAGAGGCAGGTGTCGGGAGAGAGGGTCCGGACGAGGAGATGAAGCGTCCCGTGCGGACCGGGCGGCATGAGCCTGCCCGCCGCCACGAGGCGGTTCCCGGAGACGAAGAGGGAGGAGAGCGGGGGCCCCTTCCAGAGGAGTACGGCCGAACCCATGGGAGGCTTTCCGATTTCGGGATAGTTTTTTGCGTCGAGGGGATAGGCCAGAAGACGGATCGCCGCGCGGCCGGACTCCTGACGGACCGACAGGATCACGCCCCCCAGGATGCGCCGCTCCCCGACGTGGTCCCCGGGGTGCGCGAAGACATCCGGTCCGGCCGTACCGTCCTTCGCCCACCCCACCGCGCTTTTTTCCAGCATGGGGGGCGAACAGGCCGCAAGCCCCCCCAGAAAAAGCAGGAGAAGGACCACAAGACGCCCCACCGGCCGTCCGCTCATCTACAGGCGCCGAAGGAGATGGGCGATCTGGTCCTGGTGTCCCTGGTAGTACCAGAGCGCCATCGCCCCGAGTCCCATCCAGAAAAGGATCCGAAAACCGGTTCCCATCAAAAGGCCTCCTTCGTCATTCGGGAAAGTCCACGAGAAAGTCCAGGGCGCTCTCGAGCGGGCAAGTGCGCTTGTCGGCAAGGTTCAGGATCACCGCGTCCCGGGCGGGGGCCCAGTCCCTTATCGCCCCCGCGAAGGAGGCCTCCCCCTCCCGGAGCTTTTTGGCGATGCTCCGGAGGACCGGGCGGGGGTATTTTCCCGTCGTCTCGAGGACGGTGATCAGGTCGGGAAGGCTCATGTCGGTGCGCATACGGAGCAGGCGGGCCAGCTCCCGGTAAAAGGATGTCCGGAGGAGAAGAAAAAGCTCACGGGCGTTCTCCTCCGGATCCCGGAGACTCTCCGACTCCCGTGGTGCAGGGTTTAAAGCCATGGCGTCTCTCCTCGCATCGAGAGGGTTGTTTTCGGCGTCATCTTGTCCAGACTATCCTATTTTGCGTTTTCTGTCTGTGATCACCGTCCTCCCGTAAAGACACGGAGTGCCCCGGGAAGGTCGAAGGAGGCGAGCCTTCCGGCGAGGGTCTCCGCCCGCCGCCGGCAGGCCTCGTCCCCGCTCTGGGACAGGATCTCGCAGACCAGGGGAAGGGCCCGGGATGCGACCGCCGGCTCCCACAGGTCGAGCCGGAAGCGCTCGAGATCCTCGAGAAGGACCAGTGCGAGTGAGAGGACCGGGAAGTCCCGCCCCATCCGGCCCACCGCCGAAAGGAATTCGAGGTTCAGAAGGAATCGGCCCCGGGGGGAGAGCTCCTTTCTCCGGACCTCCTCGAAGCGCTCGGAGGCCTCGCCGATCCGTCCGTCTGCCAGAGCCTCGCGGACAGAGGCCGGCAGAACGGGAGATCTCTTCCTCTCCTCCCCGCCCGTCCCCCCTCCTTCCTGCACGTTTTTTTCAGGAAAGACCCACGCCTGGCCCTCCCCGGAAAGAAACGGGAGCTCTCCCCCGGAAAAAGAGAGGGATGCGAGTCCGGGAAGTCGCGACAGCAGAACCCGGAGGCTTCCGCGAAAGGCCTCGGCCCCTCCGGCTCCTGCGGGACCCGTATCTTCCAGAATCCGGCCGGCCCGATAGGAAAGCTCGAGCCAGAAAGGAAACTCCTCCTGCCGCAGGATCAGGAACCGGAGGAGATCCTCCGGAGTCCCGCTGGCGGTCAGGGAGTCGAGCGCCGACAGGAGATGGGAAGGGGGAGCCGGAATCCGCGTCGCCCCGCCTTCGCTCTCCGGAAGATCCCGGATTCCTTCCCAGAGGATCATGCGCGACAGAAAGATCGACCGGGCGTCCCCCGGAGCCGTCTCCGAGATCCGGTCGGCGAGGTCCCTGAGGGCCGGACCGATCCGCTCCAGGACTTCGAACGGATCCCCCTCCATCTCAACGGTGACGCCGCCGGGACCGGGGGGAGCGGAAGTGGACGGGGAGGCCGGGGGCAGCGGGGCCGGCTCATCCGTTCTGGACGGCTCCGGAGGAAGAGAGGTCGGGAGAGCTTCCACTAGCCCGAAGAGCGGGGCCAGGGTCGGGGCTTCGGGATCCCGCTCTCCCAGAATGGCGTTCAATTCCCGCAGATTGCGGACGCATTGCTCCTTCGTCTCCGGATCGAGAGGAGGCCCCTCAAGGGAAGGAAGGATCTCCTGCATCCGGTCCATCCACCAGGAGAGGGCGTTTCGCCGGGCCCTGAGGCGCCCGACCGGCGGATAGAGAGTCTCCCAGAACTCCCCGACAAGCCCCTTCATCAGGGAGACTCCCTCCGTTACCCCGGAAGGCCCCCCGATCCGGGCCGCCGCCGCCGAAAAATAGGCGGCCACGAGAAGGTCCTTGCTCCGCTCCCGAAGGATCGTCTCCGCCATCACCCGGACCTTTGCCCAGTCCACGACGGCCGATTCCCCCGAAGAGACAGACTGGCCGCGGTTCACCTCGGCCTGGAGTGCCAGGAAATCCTCCTGGTCCCGAATGTCTTCCCCGGCCGGCGCGTTGTCCCGGACCGGCATTGTCCCGAGTTCAGTCCCGCTCACCCGATCCTCCTCTCCCCGTCATTCATGGCCAGCCCTAGAGGGCCCGCGGGGGCGACCCCGCCGGCGGACCCCCCTCCGACTCCCCCGGAAGGCACAGGGCGATCGCAGACGGGAGACGGTTCGCCGCGAATGGCCGGTTCCTGAGAGCTGCATTCTGATCCTCCAGGGCGTTGGCGTCCTGGAGGGCGAGTTCGCTGTCGATCTGGCGAATCTTGTCCCGGATCCGGGCGAGAGAGGCCCGGGCCTGCCGGTACTCCTTGTAGCGGGCCAGAAGGGCATGGACCCCCGTGAACTCAAAATGCAGGGTCAGGGCTTTCACCCGAAGATTTTCGAGGGCCTCCTTCTGCAGGGGGAAATCCCCGGGGACAAGCGTGAGGCTTCCCTGGTAGAACTGCTGGAGAAAATGGACGAAGCCGTCCGGCCCCGGATAGTCACGGACGGCGACCAGCTTGCCCAGGTGGATTTCGAGGGTGGTCCGGCCGCAGGTCAGGGGGGACCAGACCCAGGAGCGCCGGACCGGAAGATTCAGGTTGTTCAGGACATGGGTCTTCTGGGCGCAGGCCAGGGTGAGCCGGGTCAGATAGGGCCGGGCCAGGGCGCCGGGACTCACGTCGGTGGGAAGCGCCTTCAGGACCACGGGGAACTGGCTCTTCGCCATCTCGAGGATCTTCTTCCGGTCGCTCTTCTCCTGCATTCCGAGAGATTGCCGGAGCGTCACCAGATCGAGGTGCCGCTTCTTGCTCCGGATCTCGGATCTCTTTTCGGCGAGTTCGAAGGAACGCCGCCCGCTGATGGCGGAATTGATAAAGGTGAGAAAGGAGGGACGGATCGCCACATGGCGACCGTCCTTCACGACAAACCGGTATCCCGCCGGCCCCCGTTTCACGAACGGCCCCATGTCTTTCTTCATGAAGGCGGGGATCGCCCCCTCGCGGCCCAGGAGGAAATGGTCGAGATCCTTGCCGGAAAGGGAGGCCTGGGCCGGAGAGACCACCTCCGCCACCCAGCGGTCTTCGATGGCGCAGGCAGCCTCCCTGTCCACATAGTCGAGGGCCGTCAGATAGGGTCCCTCCACGAGCCCCCAGACGAGTCTCTCCTTGGGATCACTCCGGGGCAGAAGGTTTTTTTTCATCGAGGCAAGGGCCATCCGGGCGGAGACAAGGACCGGCACCTTGGCCGCTCCCTTCCGGGTGAAGCCATAATAGTCCGCCGCAAGGGCCAGGGCGTGGCCCCGTCCCTTCAGTCCTTCGGAAACCGCCCCTGAAAGATCGGAGGAGAACTGGGCGTAGTCCTTCCCGGCCCGGACGAGGGCCGTCATGGTCCGCTCGCCCTCGAGGGGGCCGCCCCGGATCCCGGCGCGGCCCGAGGCGTCGATGGCGCCGGCGTAGCCCCGGATCCGGGAGACGATCCCGGCCCCGGATCCCCGGGTCTCTGCGATCCGGAGAAAGGCCCGGAGGAAGGCCTGCCACCGCTCATGGAAGGTATCCTGGGCCGGAGGAAACTCCTTCGAAAGCCTCCGGGCCAGAACGAGATAGGGATTCCCGGAGCCCGGAAGGCTCTGGAAAGCCGTCTTCCACTGGATGACGTCCGCCAGTGTTTCCTCTCCCCGCCCGAATCCCCGGACGAAGGCGAACCAGGACTCCTCCTTCCGGCTCCGGTACCAGGAAAGGAAGCTTTTGGTGTGCTCCTCGATGGGAAAATTGGCCGGGGAAGCCTTCCGGACCTCGGAGAGAAAATCGAAGATCCGCCGCATCCCGTCGTTGGTGAAGGCGGGAAGGACGACCGCAGCGCCCGGCGCCTTGAGGCTCCCCTTCCAGAAGTCGGAGAGGGTCACCGCCTCCTTGTCCCGGGCGTTGACCCAGTCCACCAGCCAGTGGAAGTCCGGAACGGTCTGCTCGACCTCCAGGAGGAGGGACTGGAGGGCGTCGAGCTCCCGGTGGACCGCATCGGGGGGGGCCCAGGCGATATAGGCCAGGATGAGGTCGGCAAAATGGCGGGCCTCCTGGGGGGAGATCGAGGGGTCGAGGACGGTGAGGTCCCGGGTCCCCGGCTGGGGCCGGGCGGCGAGGGCGGCGAAATCCGCCCCGACGAGGCGCTCCTCGATAAGGTTGATCCGGCGGACGAGAATGTCCACGTCGTCGGCCAGACGGTGTTCCGGATCCCGGAGGAGAAGTTTCCGGACCTCGCTCCGAAGCGACCGGTCGAGGACCGGGAGGATCGCGGTGGAGAACTCCCGGATGTAGCGGGCCTTCATCGCCTTCTCCATCTCTGCGGTCTCCCCCGAAAAGGCAAGGACCCGGGAGGAGAAGCTGGCATCCCGCCGGCCCATCCAGTCGATCAGGCTCCGGTAGCGCTCCATGCTTTCCATGTTCTGGTGGAAGTCCCCTTCGATGCGGACGGGACCGGGCTGGCGAACCTCGAGGGTCCGCACGGTCCGTTCGTTGTAGACGAAGGAATAGACCAGGTAGAGGGCCACAGCCAGATTCGCCCCGACCCATCCCATCAGGAGGATGTTCGCCGAAAACTGGCGCCAGCGGGCCACAAAGCCATAGGGAACCGAAAGGAAGCGGTCCTCGGGCAGGCGCCGGGTAAAGAAATCCCGGAGGAATGCCCCGGAGAGCCGCGAAATTCCGGCCCCTTCCGGGGCCGCGGGAACGGGGGTTCCCGGAGTTCCCGCCGCTCCGCCGAGCCGCGGGGTCCCCCGGCCTTCCGCCCCCCGGTCGCGCCCGGGAAGGGAGACGCCCGGCGCGCGTTCGAGGATCTCGACCTCCGCGCCCCGGCTCCGGGCATAGTCGTGGCCCAGTATCGTCGAGAATCGCGGCGTTCCCAGAAGGCCGCTCGAAAAAAAGAGTCCCCGGAAGGCCGGGAGGTGCAGGTAGGGGGAGGGTTCGAACAGCCCCTTGAGAAAGGGGTCGAGCAGGGGCTCAAGCCCCCGGAGCTCCAGCGGAAAAGCCAGAGCCTCGGGGGTGGGCGGAGGGGCGTCGGCCCGCCGGAACATGAGGTTCCGGACCCGGTCCGACACCTCCCGGATCCCCCGGGCCAGGGTCCGGTCCCAGGACTCCTCTTTTTCCGACAGGATTCCCATCGTCTCTCCCGTCCGGGAGACGGGGACGGCGTCGAGGAAGCTCCGGAAGCCGGCCAGGAGATCGATCTTGGAAACCATGACGTAGACGGGGAAGCGCACATTCATGGCCCGCATCAGGGAGTCGATCCTCTGGCGGACATTCTGCGAGAGCCGGGAAAGCCGGACGGGGTCGAGATCGTAGAGATCCTCCACCGAGACCGTCACCACAACCCCGTTCAGGGGCTCCCGGATCCGCGTCCTCCGGAGCAGCCCCAGGACGAGCTCCCATTCCGCCGAGGCATCCTCCGCCGGATCGAGGGCCACGTATCGCCCGGAGGTGTCGAGGAGGATCGCCTGGTCCTCGAGCATGAAGTCGATCGTGTCGGTGGGAGGGGGGATCTCCTCCTTCGACGGAGCGCGAAAACGCAGGGGGATGTTCGCGTTCACCAGAAGGGTGGTCTTGCCCGATCCGCTGTTTCCGAGGACGAGATAGAAGGGCAGGGTCGAAAGGGGACCGGAGAGGAGCCCTCCCGCCCCCTGGACGTTGTGGCGCGCCGTTTTCCAGATGTTTCCGATGGCGAGCAGCCGTCCGGCCTTCTTGTCGGTCATCGCCGAGGTGCGGAGCTTCCGCTGGGCCGCTTTTCGCCGGAGAAAATTTAGAATCCGGCGACCGGAAAAGACCGCCGCGACCACGAGGAGCCCCAGCGGAAGGGAGACACGGAGGGGCCAGTGGGCCCAGATTCCGACCATCCAGACCAGGGCGAAGAGCGCCACCGCCAGAAGAAGTGCCACCAGGGGTCTCAGGATTTTTTTCAGCATGAACGATCCCCTCTTGAATCAGTGAAAGCGGCCCAAGACCTCCTGGGCCATGGAATGGACGATCCGGTCGAAGACGACGAAAAGCACGAGGAGCACGGCCGGCGGGACAGCCCAGAACAGAAGGGTGCGGAGGCGGCGTTTGCGCTCCCGGCCCTCGTCCTTTTTCCCCGGGAGCGCGGCCTCACGGGACCGGGAGGCCGGGAAAAGCTCCGCGTTATCCTGTCCGGAAAGGGCCGGCTCGAGAACGGTCTGGAGCTGCCGCCGGACCGGAAGCGAGGAGCTTTCCTCCCCCAGAGCCCCGTACTGCCCCTGGAAGCCAAGCTGAAGAATCATGTAGTAGACTGCCAGAATCTCGCGCTCCTCGGGCCCCGATCCCATGGCGGAGAGGCGGCGGAAGAACTCCACCCCGCCGTTTCCTGTCCGGAACAGGGATTTCTGGAGGAGCATCCGGCTCCATTCGTGGGCTCCGGCCCAGTTTGCGGACATCAGGCTCTCGTCGATCCAGGCGACGACGGGGAAGAGCCCCGCATCGAACTGCTTTTCGTCGACCCCTTCCTCCCGGGCGGACAATCGGGCCCGCTCGATGCGGGAGAGGATCTCGGCACGAAGGGCCACAGCCTCGGGGAGGGGCCGGGCCATCTGTTCCCGGACCCAGGCGACGACGGGAACGAAGTAGTCGGACAGTATCGCCATCACTTGACTCCTATCAGATCGATCGTTGTCCCTTCGGGGGCGGTGGGCCAGAAGACCTGGATCGCCTCCTCCTGCCGGACGGCCTCCCAGACCCGGTCGCGGGTCTCGATCTTGAAATACTGGGTGTTGAGGCGCCGGGGGAGACCGGGAGGGGGCCCGGCCATCGAAGAGACCTCGACTCCCGGGAGAGCCCGCCGGATGAGGGTTTCCATGAGGGAGGGAGTTCCGACCTTGGCCGTGTCGAGGAAGGAGGCCAGGACCGCCTCCGGCTCTTCCTCCGAGCGGACCGCCAGATAGTAGCGGGTGCGGGGAGAAAAGAAGGACTGGGTAAGCGTGGCGTCGAAGGACTCCTCCCCGGCCTCGAGCCGGACCAGGAGATCGGGGCCGATGGTCAGGTCGTTCAACAGGGTGAAGAGAACGGTCTGGGCCCGGGTCAGGCATCCCCAGATGTCGTCGTGGCTGTAGGGGGGGAGTGGCTCCGGGAAGAGATCCGACTCGCCCAGGAGGTTGACCCGGTCGGAAAAGGTGCTGAGCTCCCCCACCATCTGTCGCAGGACCCCGTAGAGAACCCAGGGGTGGAGCGGGTCGCTTTCGGTATAGTGGAAGAGGAGAGGAACGTAGCGGTTCAGGGTCCGGAGGGCCAGTAGGTAGGTGAGTGCC
The DNA here is from genome assembly GCA_027415455.1 of Nitrospirota bacterium. Next base: position 9,457 of record DAIBSV010000067.1, read on the forward strand.
CCCCCGGTCTCGGCTCCTTCCCCGCGGGATTCTCCGGGCGTCTTGAACTCTTCGAGCTGACGCGCCCGGCTGGCGCATTCGTTACGGATCTCCTGGGCGAGACCGGAGAGGGTCCGGGACGCCGACAGGGAGAGGGAGGGAGGGATAAAGGTGGGGCTGACCTTGATCGCCCCGCCGTCCCAGAGAACCTGGGCCACCGGGATGAGGTTGTAGTGCTCGAGACGGGCGATCTCGCTGTCCCAGAAGAGCCGGACGTTATAGTAAAGGCTCCGGACCTGGGCTTCGGGACCCTCCCCGTAAAGATCCCTCACCTCCTCGGGATCGGGAAGGGTCACGAAGCGGGTCTCCCCCCCCTCCGCCTCGAGATGGGGGACGACGGTGACGTTGGAGACGTTCTCCCGGAAGCGCCGGAGGCCGGCATAGAGGGTCAGGGGCCGGTCCCGCTGGGTCCAGTCGGAGTCGAAGGCCCGGGGACGGATGACCGCGTTCCCCGGAAACTGAACATAGGTCCCGTCCTGGAAGATGGCGGTGAGGGCGTTGACGTGGCCTGTCCCCCGTCCGAGAGCCGAGGACTGGATGTCGATCTCCCGGACGCCCCATCCGAAGGGGAGGACGGCGTCCATGAAGGGCCGCGACAGGGCCTGGAGATAGACGTCCGTCAGCTGGAAATGCTGGGGCTGGAGGAACAGCCCCTGGTGCCAGTAGATCGGTTTCAGGGATTTCATGATGGTCTGTCGCCTCCTGTGAGGGGCCGGATTCCGGGAGCCGGCCTGGCGGCCGGCCTCTCTTTCGCTCCGGCCGCCTGTTTTTTGTGTTCGGCTTTCAGCATGTTCACCCCCAGAAGATGCCGGCTTCCGAGGAGAATCTGGACGACCGCGTGCGCCGGGCGGAAGTGGTCGCTCCGGAAGATGAAGCCCGACCGCTTCACGCGGACCGGAAGCGGTCTGAGGAGGATGTCGGTCTTGGACCGGTAATCCGAGTACCCCGCGATCACCCCGATGTAGCGCGCGTGGCGAAGACGGTCGACGGTCACCTCTCCCGACGCTCCGGGAGAGACGACATAACGCCAGACTTCGAGGATGCCGGGACCGCCCTTACCGGCCGCCAGGGTCTCCATGGCCCGGTCCGGATTCTCCGCGAGCGGTAGGAGCCCGTTCGGGTCCCGAAGCTCGAGAAGACCGACCACCAGGGTGAACATGCTGAAAGCCGAA
>DAIBSV010000068.1 GCA_027415455.1 Nitrospirota bacterium
GTCCCACCACGGCTTCCATGACCGGGAGCCCCGACCAGAATACGGCGGCGAAAAGAAGGATGGCCAGAATGAAATTGGCCACAGGACCCGCTGCGGCGATCATCATCCGTTTCGAAACGGAAAGAGCCGAAAAGGAATGAGGAAGATCCTCCGGAGCCACTTTCTCCGGATCGGTCTCCCCGAGCATCTTGACATACCCCCCCAGGGGGATCCAGGACAGGCGATATTCTGTGTCACCCACTGTTTTCGCAAAGATCTTCGGGCCGAAGCCGATCGAAAACTTTTCGATCTTGACACCGAATCTCTTGGCAACCAAAAAGTGGCCCAGTTCATGGATCAGGATGAGAACCCCGATCACGACGATAAAAGAAACGATAGCTGTCAAGCGACTCTGCCTTTCATCAGGGATTTCAGGAGCAGACCGGGACCGATCCCATGGACCCAGTCTTGGCCACCGCGTCGTGGGCGAGTGCAGTGGCCCTGGAGACCGCCCGTCGAATCTCGTCAAGAGACTCCGGAACGGCCTCGGGAGCCTCCGCCATCACCCGCTCCCATATGTCAAAAATGCCGGTAAAGGAAATGCGCCCTTCCAGAAATGCCTGAACCGCCACTTCATTGGCCATGTTCAGGTACAGGGGACCCTGCCCGGTCCGGGCGATCGATCGGGCGGCCAGACGGATCGCAGGAAAGGTCTCGTGATCGGGAGGAAAGAAAGTCAGAGTCCCTGTTTTGACCAGGTCGAGAAAGGGAACACCAATAGGAAGGCGCTCCTCCCCCGAAATGGCATAGGCAATCGGTCCCTTCATGTCGGGGACCCCCATCTGGGCCAGCACGGAGGCATCCTCAAACTCGACCATAGAATGAATGATGCTCTGACGGTGGACGACAACATCGATCTGGCTCGAGGGAATATCGAACAGCCACCGAGCCTCGATGAGCTCCAGACCCTTGTTCAGGAGTGTCGCCGAGTCAATGGTGATCTTGGGACCCATTTTCCATGTCGGGTGGTTCAGAGCCTGATCACGCGAAACCTGGTCGAGGTCGGCCCTGGTCTTTCCAAAGAAAGGTCCGCCGGAGGCGGTCAGAATGATCCTGCGGACTCCCGTCCAGGAATGACCTCTCATCGCCTGATAGATCGCGCTGTGTTCCGAGTCGACAGGAACGAGACGAGCCCCCTTCGACTTGATCCGGTCGATCACTGTCTGCCCCCCAACGACCAACGTTTCCTTGTTCGCAAGGGCAACAGTCCTTCCGTTTCGGATGCCTTCCCAGGTGGGAGCCAGTCCGGCTTCTCCGACAATGGCGGAAAGCAACACCTCCGCATCGGGAAGGGCCGCCACGGCACAGGCCCCTTCAACTCCGGCCTGAACGTGAATTCCTGTTCCGGAAAGTTCTTCCCTGACATGGGAATAGAGGCTTTCGTCGACAGACAGGAGTTCCGGACGAAATTCCCGCGCCTGAAGGAGTGCCTGGTCGAGATTCTTTCCGCAAGCCAGCCCCCTGATACGGAATCGGTCGGGATGGGACCGGACAATGTCGAGAGCCGATCGCCCGATCGATCCCGAGGATCCCAGGATGGATAAGCCGACCTTTGCCCCTGTCGTAGGTTCGTTCGCCATTTCAGTCCTATCCTAGACGATGACGGGAGAGCTGAGTCCTTCGTAAAAAATCAGAACTCCATAAAGGACAGGTGCGTTGAAGATGAGGCTGTCCACCTTGTCGAGCATGCCGCCGTGTCCGGGCAACAGGTGCCCTGAATCCTTCACACCGGCTTGTCTTTTGAAGGCTGACTCTACCAGATCTCCCAACTGTCCGGTGACCGAAAGCAGGAGGGCAATCCAGAAAACAGCCATCCGGGACAGCGGCGCCGGAAGCCAGGAAGCGACGAGGAGACTAAAGAGTATACCGGCTACCGTCCCGCCCAATGCCCCCTCCCAGGTTTTTCCGGGAGAAACACCAGGAGCCATTTTGTGTCGGCCAAGCATTTTTCCGAAGAAATATCCTCCAGAGTCGACGATCCAGGTCAAGGCCAGAAGATAGAGGATCCATCGATCTCCCCCGGGAATACCCCGAATCAGGAGGATTGTCCCGAGAAGGAAAGGGATGTACATGATCCCGAGCCAAACAATCGGGAGCTGGGCCATTCGCGCCACTCCTCCCGAAAGGAGAGTTCCTCCCAGGACCGTCAGAAGCAGGAGCGCCGCGACCACCTCGAGCGTTTCCGGAGGAACAGCCCCGGTGCTTTTGAGGTAGATCACATAAAGAAACCCGACTCCCGCCGATAACCCCATCCAGACCCCGCTGTCAATGGAAATGTCCGGAAAGAGTCGATAGAACTCATATTGGGCAAGAATCACTAAGCCGGCCATTACCAGAAAGAAGAGAAAAGGAGTGGCCCAAACAACCAACGCCACGATCATCGGGATCGCGATTCCTGCCACGACAAGCCTTCGGACAAGCTCCATCAGCGCTCCGTGCCTCCGGATGCGTCCGCGGTCGTCACACCCTCGGCTCCGAAGCGCCTCTGACGTTCCTGATAATCCAGAAGTGCCTGTTTCAGATCTTCTTCTCCGAAATCCGGCCAGAAAATCCCGGTGAAATACAACTCAGTGTAAGCAATCTGCCACAGAAGAAAATTGCTGATCCTGTATTCTCCGCTTGTCCGGACAAGAAGATCGGGGGGCGGGAGATCAAAGGAGTCCAGATACCGGCAAAAATCCTCCTGAGAGAGGGTCGCCGGATCAACCCTGCCTGCCACGGCATCCGCCGCCAGGCGACGGGCCGCCGAAAGAATCTCCTCTCGCCCGGAATAAGAAAGCGCCAGCGTAAGGTCCATGGCCTTTCCCGAGATCGTGCTGGCCTCCACGGCTTCAAGCTTTCGAAGGACACTTCGCGGCAGGCGTGCCCGATCCCCGATGGCCCGAAAGCGGATCGATTTCTCGATCATGAGGGCCTCTTCGCGGTCAAGATAGTCCTCAAGGAGATGCATCAACGCTTCAACTTCCAGCCGGGATCTTTTCCAATTTTCCCACGAGAACGCATAGAGGGTCAAATAACGGATCCCCCAGGAGCGGCAAATGGTCACCGTCCGTCGCACCGCCTGAGCCCCCTGACGGTGGCCGGCCACTCTCGGAAGATGCCGCTTCTGAGCCCAGCGTCCGTTTCCATCCATGATGATGGCCAGATGAGCCGGGGGCCGAACGAGCCAGTCCGGAGCCTCACAGGCTTGTGGATTAACCATCTCCTGACGAGGAATCATTTTTTCTGTCCGCCTCCCGATGGACGATTCAAAAGGGTGGGAGATGTCGTACCCGAGCGAAGATAGCGGCTGACCGTATCCGGAAGATGAAAATACAGGAGCGTTCCTTCCTTCACGATCAGGTTCTGGATATTCATGAAATTGAAGACCGGCTCCGTTCCGACCACAAGGCTTGGAGCCCCGCTCGCGGGATCTTTCAGGATCGCAATATCACGGATAAAATTTTTGACCCTGGTCAATTCTCCCAAAAGGGTCCAGTTGACGCCCGTCCATCGATAGAAATAGACCTGTCCGTATTGAAAACCCTGGAAGTTTCCAAAGCCCGAGGACATGGGGATATTCTTGTAGACCACGGCGATGGGTTTCCCTGGATCCCCAGGGGGTGTCAGGACCAGAATGCGGCCTTTGACGCGGACGCTCCGGGACTGGACCGGCAAGAGGGCATGCGGCCTTCCGAACACGAAATGATTCGAATATCCTCCAAGAAAAATGGGGCTTTTGAACCTCAGGTCTCCTCGGGCATCGTAGTATTCGAGATGATTGTCCATCGCGATCTTGAGAAAAGCATTCTGCCCTCCCGTCCGGACGGGGAGAGTGCCGAGGAGGGTGATGGCCTTCGGCCAATCCACCTTGTCCCCCTTTTCAAAATGGTCGAGCTTCCAGCGGAGGAAATGGATGTGTCCCAGAAAGGCGTTGTTCACCCCCATCTTCTGACCGATCAGATGCGTTGTCCCATCCGACATGCGCACGATTCGAATGTACCAGGGTAGATGCTTTGCGATGCGCCGGAAGGTTGTTCCGTCGTAATCGAGCACGTACGAGTCGGGCTCTCCACCCACAATGTTCGTGACGGCAATCTGGTCCAATCCGGGATGCTCCCTGTCGGGTGGGATCACGGGTCCGGAGGAAATAAAGACATGCCGGTTTCCTCCGACCCGGGGATCGGATTCCCGGTAGTGGGTCCGGACCCGGTCGTTTCCGATCGTTCCCACCACGATCCGACGGCCATCTGAAAGAGCCGTGATCGTTCCCTCACCCGGAATGTAGTGCCCTTCCGTCAGAAAGAAGGGTATAAAAGGAAGTTTGACGGTCCGGAAAGGAACGGAAAGGGGCGGCAGCTTGGCGGCATGCATGTTTGGAGAGATACTGGACAGAAGATCTCCTCCCCCCGAGAGGGGACGCACACCAGTGAGATTGGTCTCAAGCGCGAAAGCCTTCTCTCCCGAAAGTCCGCCAGCAATTTCCATGTTCAGAAGCACCTTGTCGCCAAGGAGCGTGGTGTCGACCAGGATCAGGCTCTGGACCTTGAGATTTCTGGCAAGACGGGCCCGATAGGCTGGATCGGAAAGGGCCCCCTTCCCCATCTTTCGCATGGCCAGATCGACCCTAAAAGGATCGACGACCGAAAATCGTCTTGATTTCTGCAGGGCTCTGGTCAGATGGCTCATCACACCGAGGTCGGCATATCTCGAGGCCGGCACAAGGGCAATCCGGACAAGGGACTCCGGCATTCGAAACCGGTCTCCGACGCGAACCTGTCCCGTTCCGGAAAAAAAACCTTCAGAGGATTCCGGAGTCACGGTCCGGAGTTCGATCCATCCGACCCTTTCCTCCCGGCGGCCAATGACCAGACCCGTATAAAAATCCCGAAAGGGTGGCCCCGGCCTGTAGACCATGACCACGGCTCCAGGATACAGTCCCTGGGAACTTCCCCTGTCGAGAGATACCCGACCTTCTGGTCCCACTTCGGAGATCTGTCCTTTTCCAGGGGGAAAAAATGTTTCGAGAATATGAACGACATCTGTCGCTCTGGCGATGGTTTTCTGGGAGACCCCACCAACCGGTTGCGGGGGTGATTCCGCCGACATGGAAGGAAGAGGGAATAGGGACAACACCAAGACAGAAAAAAGAAACCCGATCAGTGCCTTTTTTCCGGAAATAGGCCGGATTCCTTGCCCCGATCGCATGGAAATGCTTTCTCCTTCTTTTTACAATATCCCGGTGATCGTCCCGTCCGGAGACAGACTGACACGGGAAAAAGCCGGATCACTGGGAAGGCCCGGCATCGTCTGCGTCTCTCCCGCAACAGCCAGCAGAAATCCGGCTCCTGACAGGATCCGAACCTCCCGAACGGGGAATACGAATCCGGTCGGAGCCCCCAGCACAGTCGGATCATGGGAAAGCGAAGCCCATGTCTTGGCGATACAAACGGGAAATTCAGCGGCCGGAGTTCCGGCGATCCGCTCAAGCTCGGTGCGCGCGTTTTCTGACCAGGAAACCGAGGAGGCTCCGTAGACCTTCGTCGCCACTGTTTCGATCTTACTTTCGGGAGAATCGGTCAGAGCATAAAGAGGCTTCCAGGAAGCCGTTCCGCCCTGCGCCGCGTCAAGAACAGCCTTGGCCAGACCTTCCGCCCCTCTTCCTCCTTCGGCGAAGTGCGTCGATACGACAGCCGCCGAGGCTCCAACTTTCATGGCCGCCTCGACAATCGCCGCATGCTCTTCGTCGCTGTCTCCTTCCAGGCTGTTGATGGCCACCACAACCGGCACACCGAAGCCACGCAAGATCCCCACATGGCGCTCCATGTTCGGAATTCCAGCCCGGACGGCTCCCGGGTTTGCCATGAAAAGCTCCGGGGGAAGCGCTCGACCGGAGCGGACTTTCCCGACCCCTCCATGCATGCGAAGACCGCGGGTGGTCACCACCAGCACGGCTGCATCCGGACCCCGTCCGGAGACCCGGCACTTTATATCGAAAAATTTTTCTCCTCCGAGGTCGGAGCCGAAGCCCGCCTCCGTCACAACCACATCAGCGGTTTCAAGAGCCACGAGATCACCCATCACCGAGCTGTTTCCGTGAGCAATGTTTGCGAAGGGAGACCCATGGATGATCGCGGCCGTTCCTTCCTGGGTCTGCATAAGATTGGGCCAGAAAGCCTCCCGGAGAAGAGCGGCCATTGCTCCATCGACGCCGAGATCCGAGGCACGAAGAAGCCTGCCATCCCGGCTTCGGCCAAAAGTGATGGAGGAGAGACGAACAGACAGCTCTTCCCATGACCTGGAAAGAGCAAGGATAGCCATAATTTCGCTTGAAACAGCGATTTCAAAGCGGCTTTCCCTCGGAACCCCGAACCCTGGACCACCCAGGCCCACGACAATCCGGCGGAGGGCACGGTCGTTGACATCCACGACCCGGCTCCAGGTCACCGACAAGGGATCGATTTCGAGGGGATTCCCATGATAGAGGGAGTTGTCGATCGCCGCGGCCAGGAGATTGTGGGCCGCTCCCACGGCATGAATATCACCCGTCAAATGAAGGTTCAGGACAGTGGAGGGTTCGATCGTCGACCGTCCCCCTCCGGCTCCCCCTCCCTTGATTCCAAAGACAGGACCCATCGAAGGCTGCCGCAAGGTGACGACTGATCGAAGCCCGAGTCTTTCCAGCCCCATGGAAAGGCCGATGGATGTTGTCGTCTTTCCTTCTCCCGCTGGAGTCGGAGTCATGCCCGACACCAGGACGTAGAGGGACCTCTTACCCTTCTCCCGATTTAAAAACCGAGGGTCGATCTTGCCCCGACCGGGTCCATAGGGATGATAGTGGGAAGAGGGGATGCCCAGATCGCGGGCGATCTCCTTGAGATCGCGCAGGGATGGAGCATAAGGGACCAACGAGACATTCTCCATGCAAAATCTTGACAATTCAGGACAAAAAATCAGGCATCCAATTCTTTGGACGCAATTATTCCAAAAAAACAGTGTCGGGACAGGATATCGCACACAGGGAATTCATTCAAGCAAGACCCCTGGGACAGGAGGGTCAGGAGGGTGCAGAAGCCTCCTCCTGCTTTCTTTTTCGCCGACGGGACGCAGCCCACACGGAGGTGATGATTCCGAGTTCGTAAAGGAGCAGAAGAGGGACAAACATGATCATCATGTTGAGAAAATCCTGAGTGGGGGACAAAACCGATGCCAGGACTGCGTTTCCGACGATCGCCCACCGTCGGCTTTTACGAAAGGTTTGCGGAGAGACCAGTCCTCTGTCGGACAGAAAACCCATGACAACCGGAAGCTCGAAGATCAAGCCGAAGACCAGGAGAAAGCGCCATTCGAAAGAAATCGTCCGGTCCACCGACATGAAGGCCCGGAGACCCTCTCCCTCTCCGAAATGAACCAAGAAGGACAGGGCTGTGGGAAGAGCGACCCAAAAGGAAAAAGCGATGCCCAGAAGGAAAAAGACGGATCCTCCCCCCACCCACAGGAGAATGGATCGGCGTTCGTCCTTGTACAGGCCAGGGGCGACAAAACACCAGGCCTCATAGAGGAATCCCGGGAAAGACAGGAGAAGTCCGCCGTAAAAGGCGGTTTTGATCGTGATCCAGAAGGCCTCGGTTGGCGTGGTGAACACCAGAGGCGTCCCTGCAAGCTTCCCCAGAAAGGCCACCATTTTTTCGGAAAAAGGGAAGCTCAGGGCAAAGCCCAGGCCTAGCCAGACGAGCCCCCTCATGAGCCTCTTGCGGAGTTCGATGAGATGGTCCATGAACGGGAGGAACCTCCCCTCACCCTCCACGGTCATTCCGGAACAGGGGGAAAGTCCGCCTCGGGCTCTCCCCCTTTCTGGAAGCATTGGGGCCTGGGAGCCCAGCCTTCTGGAACAGGGTGGGAGAGAGAAGCATGGGCGGCATCGGACATAAGGGAATCCCGCACACCCCTCATCTCTTCAAGAACAGGCGTGAAGGCCCGACGCAAGGCCGTCAGGGTCCGGGCTGTCCGGCGAGCCACCGTCGGCCATTCCGATGGCTTGACCAGGACAAGAAGAAGCAGAAGGATGAAAAGAAGGTCCGGCAGCCCGATTCCAAACATGTCTCAGGGATTCTCCCCCATCTTGTCCAGTTGGGCCTCTCCCTGAACGATCTTTTCCTTGAGATCCCTTTTCTCCCACTTGATCCGGTTCATCTCGAGCGTCTCTTCTTCGTTCCATCGTCCCTTTCGTACGAGATCCGAAAGACGGTTTTCCAAGCTGTCGTGCCTGGATTTGAGGGAATCGAGTTCGTGTTGTTTTTTCTTGAGTTCATCCATAGTCACTTCTCCTGATGAAGATTATTGACGGAGGACTCGTTGCCTGAAGAAACCTCCCGAACCATCACAAGGCCGTCTTCGTTCGGGTTCTGGTAATAATTCTTGCGGATACCCTGCAACTTGAATCCCAGGGAATAATAAAGAAATCGAGCGATCTTGTTCGATTCCCGCACCTCGAGATAGGCCGCGCGAACACCCGAGGCATCCAGATTGCCGAGGAAGGAGGCCAGGAGCTTTCGCCCGAAACCACGTCTCCTGTCCAAAGACCGTATGTAAAGGAGATGGATTTCCGCCTCATAGTCCAGAACCCACCCTCCGACCATTCCGACGAGTGCCGCACGCCCTGGATCGTAAAGCCCCTCAAAGCGTCCGAGTCGACCCGATGCCAGCTCCATTACCAGGGACGGTCCCGCTCCAAAGGCCTGACGGTCCTCGATCGGCATCGTTTCGATAAACTTTCCAACGACTTCCGGCCAGAGTCCAGAGGTCAGATCCACAGAGCGGAGCCCGGAGGAGGCCTGATTTTCTGGGATGGATTCGCTCATCTTCGGACTCCCGATTCCTGTCTGACCATGGATTCAAAATCGTGCAATAAGGATTGGCCCTATCTTATCCCGCCACCAGCAGAGCCGCAAGCCATTTGGGAGGTGACTTCACTCAAGAGATCACAGAATCACGCCCGTAGAGAAGCCGCGTGTCGTATGACGACCCATCCGGTCGTTCCTTGAGGCTCCGGAAAGCGAGACGTCCCATCGTCCCGGCTCGGGGAAAATCGTGGACCAGCAAGGGCGCTGCGTGATCAGTCCGCTGCCCCGAAAGATCCTTTCCGAGATGAACGACACCCGGTCCGACAAGGCGGCCTTTGCCATGCGGAAGGGATTCCAGAATCTTTCCTGGGGAAACCGCACTCCCCGAAAACGGGTCCCCGGATCCACAGACGGGTAATCCGGGATTGGCCGCTTCAAAGAGACAGGCGTTCACCTCGCCCCGTCTGGCGTCGAGAACCACTACGAGAAAATCCTCCTCTTTTCCCGCCACTGCAAACGCCTGCTCAAAAAGGACAAGAAAGGGCGAAATCGTGAGATGGGGAATCCCCAAAGCGAAGGCCAGACCCTTGCAGAAAAGATGGCCGACCCTGATGGAGGTATAGGTTCCTGGACCCGCGGAGGATGAAAGAAGCGCGATCGACTCTTTCTTTTTGCCGGCCATCCCCAGCAGGGTCTCGAGCCCCCGGACCAGGATTTCGGAGGCACCTCCGGGACGAAAGACCGACAGGCTGCTCAAAACCCGGTCCTCTTCGAGCAGAGCGATGTCCACCACCTCTGTCGAGGTCTCCACCGCAAGATGGATCATGGAATCGCCTCCTTTTTCCCCCGAACTTTTTCAAGGAACCCCATGGCAGTGCGCACATCGGTCACAGGGTGGTAGACAAGCCCCTTGGGGTGCGCACGGGACTTGCCTGACGGAAGAGGCGGTCCAATCATGTGGCCGAATCCCAGACGGGCCGCCTCGGCCATTCTGTCGTAAAGCCCGGGGACCCTTCGAACTTCTCCCGCCAATCCGACCTCCCCCACGACGACCCAGTCCGGGGGCAGCACCAGGTCGCGGACATTCGAGACAATAGACATCGCGATTCCCAGATCCAGGGCCGTTTCCTCGAGGTCCACCCCCCCCACCACATTGAGATAGAGATCCATACCGGATAGATCGATCCCGACCTTTCGCACCAGCACAGCCGTCAGAAGGGCGAGACGGTTCGAGCTGACCCCCTGACTCACCCGTCGAGGCATGGGGAGAGAGGTCGAAGCCGCCAGAGCCTGAAGCTCGACGAGGATGGGGCGCGACCCTTCCATCCCGCAGATCACCACCGCCCCTGGGCGCCCGGCCTCCCGTCCTTCCAGGAAAAAGGCCGAGGGATTGACGACTTCGCTAAGACCCGTCTCCTCCATTTCGAAGATGCCCACCTCCTGGGTCGGTCCGAACCGGTTCTTGGCCGTCCGCAAAACCCTGAGAGGCTGCCCCCGCTCTCCTTCCAGATAAAGCACCGTATCCACAAGATGCTCCAGAACACGTGGCCCCGCTATCGTC
>DAIBSV010000069.1 GCA_027415455.1 Nitrospirota bacterium
CGCCACCACCTACGATGTGCTGAACGCCCGGGTGAACCTCTCGAACGCCCTCCTGACGAAGGTCACCGACAGAAACCAGCTGCGGGTCGACCGCCTGACCCTGGACCGGGCCATGGGGGTCGTCTCGAACAGCCCCTACCGGGCGGTCCCGCTCCTTTCGCTTCCTGTTCCTGGAGCTTGTAGTCGTCGATCGTCAGATCGTCCACCCGGATGAGCTTCTGGTCCTTCAGGACCAGGAAGAAGGCTTTTTCGACGTTCAGGACCGTGTCCTGGAGGGTCCGGCTGTACTGGCTGCGGCTGGCCCGGTAAAGATGACGGTTCTGGAGGACCTGGGAGCGTCTGCGCCCGAAGGAGAAGAGAGTCTCGGAGAGTGTCAGCTGGGCCTGGTAGAAATCATAGTTCACGGGAGATTCCGGAATGGTGAAGGGAAATCCCGGCTGGGGTCCGAAGTTTCCGGTCTCGCGCGTGTAGGTCGAGGAACCGGAGAGGGTCGGATAGTACTGGCTCTGGGCCACCCCGATCCCGGCCTTCGAGGCCGCGATCCCCTGCTGGGCAGCTCCCAGGCCGGGATAGGTCCGGAGGGCAATCCGGAGGGCCTCCCGGAGGGTGAGACGGTAGGGGCGGTCTCCGGGAGTCCCCGAGACGATCTGTGTCAGGTTATCCTGGGCGAGGGCCTCCGCTCCTGAAAGAATGGGTTCAAGAGCATAAGAGATAACCGATATCGAAAATAAATAAAAACAAAAAACGGCCCCATGACAAAACTTCAAACGCCTCTCTCCGGACAGGTATTTGAATATAATTAATAAATTATTAAAAAAAGAGATTATTGAATATCCGGGACGATAAATATTATAATCAATCAAGAGTGAATTCTTGGTTGGCCTCCGAAAGAGTCGCCGGCCCCATTTCGTATTCGGCCGAATCATAATTTTATGGAAGGACGTCGCATGACCCTCTCCCAGATCCATACCTTTCTCGTCGTCAGCGAATCCCTGAACTTCACCAAGGCCTCCCGCATTCTTTCCGTGACGCAGCCGGCCGTCAGCACCCAGATCCAGCTTCTGGAAAAGGAGCTGGGGGTCAGCCTTTTCAATCGTCTCGGACGCCGCGTCTACCTCAGTCAGGCGGGTTTTCGCTTTCGGGACCTGGCTCTTGAAATCATATCACGTGTCGACCGATCCCAGACACTCCTCCATTCCTTCACGCCCCTCACGAAGACCGATCCCCTGCGGCTCGGAACGGGGTTTGGCGTCCGTCCCGAAAGAGAGAAATACCTTCAGCACTACCTGCACGGGACATTCCAGAAGCGTGTCCCCATCAAGGTTCTCCAGGCTCCGGAGCCCCAGCTCGTGGCCGAGTTCGACAAGAAGCAGGCGGATATCGTGATGTTCTACAAGTTCGACAAGGATCCGTCCCCCCTGGCGGGCTCGGGCGTGATCGAAATGCTGATCGAGAAGACCAATACCCTCATCCTGGGATCTCCAGGGCTTCCGAAGGACAAATGGCGTCGGGACCTCCGTCTTCTCGAATCCTTCCCCCTGCTCCTTCCTCCGAAAACGAGCCTGCTCAGAAAGGAGCTCGACCAGAAGCTCGCCTCCCTCAATCTGAACGTCAAGCCCGGAATCGAGACGACCGATGCCGACTTCATCCGGAAAGCCCTCTTGTCGGGGTTCGGCGTGGGAATCTTCCCCGCAAGCCTCTTCCGGCAGGAAATCGAAAGCGGAGAGCTGATCGGCCTCTCCCTCCCCGAAGTCTCCTACCCCTGCTCCCTCGTGGCCTACACCCGCGAAGACGAGGACCGGCAATCCCTGTCGGTCAACTATGTCGCCCTGCAGATTCTGGGGGCTGGCTGGCCCGATACCTGGGCCAACGAGAAACGATAGACGTCCCTATTCCGGAATGTTGGGAGTGATCTGCTCCCACTCCCGGGGGCCCGGGAAGGCCGGGCCTTTCCGGGGTTTGGACTCCCGCCACGTGTGCAGGGAATAATAGAGAAGCGGAATCAGGACCAGGGTGAAGACGGTGGCGAAGGTCAGTCCGCCGATCACCGCCCGCGCCAGCGGCATGCTGTTGGAGCTTCCCACCTCGAGTCCGATCGCCATGGGCAGGAGTCCCGTGACCGTCGCGATGCTGGTCATCAGGACCGGCCGAAGCCGGGTGATTCCGCCCTTGACCACGGCCTCTCCGATCGACAATCCCCTCTCCCTGACCAGCTTGTTGGTATAGTCCACCAGAAGCACCCCGTTGCTGACGGCGATACCTCCTGTCACGATCACCCCCATGAAGGCGATAGAAGAAAAATTCGTTCCGGTCAGGAAGAACATCCAGATGACGCCGGTCAGCCCCAGGGGAACGGTGAACATGATGATGAAGGGGTCGAGGAAGGAGCGGAACTGGATGGCCAGGACCATGTAGACCAGGAAAAGAGAGGAGAGAAGAGCGACGAAGAGGGACAAAAAGGTCCCCCTCTGCTCGGCGATCTGTCCGGCCAGATTGATCGTGAAGCCCTCCGGAAGGGAGGTGCGCTTCATGAGAACGGCGAGATCCTTCGCGATGTCCCCCAGGGGGCGTCCCACGGGATTGGCGGTGATGGTGATCAGTCGGGTCATGTATTTCCGGTCGATCTCGTTCGGCGAGCTTCCCAGTTCGATGGTCGCAATGTTCCGAAGAAGGATGGGGCTCCCGCTGGGGGTGGTCAGGAAGACGTTCTCGAGATCCTCGAGGGAATGCCGGAACGGACGGTCGAACTGGACGATGATGTTGTATTCGTTGCCCGTCTTCGGGTCGGTATAGATCGACGGGTTGTTTTCGTTTCCGACGAAGCTCCAGAGAACGGTTGAGGCGATGTCCGAGACGGACAGACCCACCATCCTTGCCTTGACCCGGTCGATCTTGACGTTGTAAGTGGGATAGTGGAAATCATTGGGAAGAACCTGGACATCCCCTACCCCCGCTATCTTTTTCATCCCGCGCGCGAGACGGTAAGCCAGATCCTCTCCCGTCTTCAGATCGTATCCGTACACCTCGATGTTGATGATCCCCTGGTATCCGAAATTGATGATCCGCTCGATCAGCCCTCCGGGCATGAAATAGATCCCGACTCCGGGAAACTGTCCCGAGACGGCCTTACGGACCCGTTCCATGGCCTGGTCGGAGGTTTCACTTCGTTTGTCCGGCTCCACGAGGTTCACCTGGATGAATCCGGTATCCGGGCCCGTATTGCTGGTAAAGACCGAGGCCGCCCCGTTGGTTCCCCGTCCCGCGGTGCTCCGGAGGCCGATGTTGGAAGCGATGAGCCGGACTTCGCTTTGGGGGAGGGTCCTCCGGATGAGTCCCTCCATCTCCTTGGCCGTTTCGGTGGTGACCTCGATCCGCGTCCCGGGGGGTTCCTGGATGTTGACGGTGAACTGGCTCTCGTCGGGGGCGGGAAAAAACTCCGTGCCGATCCCCTTCAGAAGCGGCAGGGACAAAAGGAAAAGGGCCCCGAGGGAGAAGTAGACCTTTTTCCGGTGGTGAAGGGAAAAATCCAGGAGACGCTTGTAGGACTGCTCCGTCCGGTGAAAGAGGCGGATCAGGAAGTTTTCCCGAAGGGGTTCCCCCGGGACCGAGGTCTTCAGAAACCGATAGCAGAGAAGGGGTGTGACGGTCCGGGAGACGAAAAAGGAGGCAAACAGGGCGAAGGTGATGGTCAGGGCCATGGGGGTGAAGAGCAGACGGCCGATGCCTTCCATGAAGACGATGGGAAAAAAGACGATGACGGTCGTGATGGTCGAGGCCAGGATCGGCATCGCCACCTCCCGGGCGGCGGAAAGAAGGGCCACGGGACGCGATTCCTCGCCCAGTGAGAAGTGGCGATAAATGTTCTCGAGCTCGACGATCGAATCGTCCACGAGCCGGCCGATCCCCAGGGCCAGCCCGCCGAAGGTGAAGATGTTGAGGGTTTCATGGGTGAAGTAGAGAAAGATGAGGGCCACGAGAGCGGAAAGAGGAATGGCCGTCCCGATGATGAAGGTGGCCCGGAGGCTTCCGAGAAAGAGGAGGATGACGAGGACGGCCAGGATCGCCCCCTGGACCGACTCGTGGTAGAGGCCACGGATCGACTGGCGTATGTAGGTGGACTGGTCGAAGAATGTGTCGAGATGGACCCCCGGCGGAATGCCCCGGAGATGGGGAATCGCCTTCCGGACGGCGTCCACGACCTCCACGGTGTTCGAGCCCGGTTGCTTGTTGACGGCCAGGTAGACCGCGTTTTCTCCGTTGACTCGGACGATGTTGGTCTGGGTTTCGGCAGAATCCTTCACACGGGCGAAATCCTTGACGAAAACAGGCACAGTGCGGCCGTCGGGGGTCGTTTGGGTGGCGACGGGAACATTCTTCAGGACATTGACCAGGTCGTGGGAGATCTGGTTGTTGGTGAAGAGATTGTAGTCCTTGGAACCGATCTTGATATCGCCCGAGGGCAGGATCAGATTGGCCAGATTGATCGCATTCACCACCTGGATCATCGAGAGGTTCCGGGCCAGGAGCTCGCGCGGGTCGACATTGATGTTGATCTGGCGGACCTTTCCGCCATTGACCGTCGCCTGGGAGACGTTGGGAAGCTGTTCGAGCTGGGGTTCGATGGTGTTGTAGGCCAGGTCGTAGAGCTGGATCTGGTTCATCGAGGGATTCGAGACGGTCAGGGAAACCACCGGGATGTTCGCAATGTCGAACTTGAGAATGAAGGGCTGCTGGATGCCCGGCGGAAGCTGATTCTGGATCTGGGAGATCTTCTGGACGGCCTGGACGAGTCCCCCGTTCAGGTCCTTCCCCCAGTTGAACCAGACCTGGATCGAGGAGACCCCCATCCGGGACTGGGACTGGATGTGGCTCACATCGTCGATCGTCGCCAGAGTCTTTTCGAGGGGGTAGGTGACGCTCCGCTCGACGTCGACGGGGGAGGCGCCGGGATAGATGGTTCCGACGATCAGAACCGGGACGGCCAGATTCGGAAAAAGGTCGATGGGGAGCCGGCTGACCGACTGGGCCCCCATGAGGACCAAAAGCATCGACATCATGAAGATGGCGATGGGATTTTTCAAGGCCAGACGGGTCAGCCACATAAAACGGGAACCCTTCCCCCTGGAGGGCGATCAATAGCCATTCTGAGGAACGACAGGCCGGGATTGGACATGGTCTCCGTCCTCGAGGTGCTCCTGGCCGGCGACGACGATCGTTTCCCCGGCTTCAAGGCCCGCCTTGATTTCGGCATTCTTCCGGCCGATGAAGCCCACGGTCACTGCATGCTTTCTGGCGATCCCCTGCCCGTCGACGGTGTAGACCCAGGTCTTGTTCTGGCGCGAGAGAATCGCCCCCTTGGGGATGAGGAGGACATTTTTGTGTGTGGCCAGGTTCAGGACCGCCTTGGCGAACATTCCGGGTTTCAGGACGCCGTCCTTGTTCGGCATGTCGATTTCGATGGCCAGGGTTCGCGTGGAGGTGTCGAGGGCCGGATTCATGCGGGTGACCTTGCCGGGAAAGAGCTGGCCCGGAAAGGCGTCCACCATGACCTTCACGGGAAGTCCGATCCGAAGGTAGCGGATGTCCCGCTCCGGGACATTGACCACGATCTTGACGATATGGGTGTCGACCACCGTGAAGAGCGGGTTGGAGTTGGCGGAAAGGGCGGCGGTCGTCGCCGGAATCGTCGCTCCCGGATCGACCATCCGGTTATAGATATATCCGTCGAAGGGGGCGACGATATCGGCGTAGGAGAGCATCTTCCGGGAGTAGTCGACCGAGGCCTGGGCCTGGCGGCACTGGGAGGAGGCCAGATCGTAGGAGTCCTTCGAGACGAGGTTCTTCGCCAGGAGGGCCTTGTAGCGGTTCGCGTTCAGGCAAACGTAGTCCCGGTTCGCCTGGGCCTGGTGGTACTGGGCCTTGAGGGTCGTGCTGTTGATGTGGGCCAGGAGCTGCCCCTTCTTCACATGATAGCCCCGGCGAACGGTGATGTTGTCGAGATAGCCGCTCACCTGGGCATAGATCGCCGCCTGGTTGATGGGCTGAATGTCCGCCGTCAGGGTAATGATCTCGGAGATGTCCCCCTTCCGGACCGGCATGACCCCCACGACCTCGGCCGCGGCAATCTTTCCCCGGGCCCCCGTCTTCTTCACTGGCCGGTGAATGAACCGGACGGCGACGATGACGAGAAACACCACGATTCCAAGCATAATGGCCATACGGCCCACGCGTCGATTCACTTTCCCTGCTCCTCACGGTTTTTCCGCCGTTTCGCTTCGGTCAGCGGATCGAGACCCGAGTCCCTGATCAGTGTCGCCCGGGCAATCTTGTATCCGTAGACCGCCTGGACGACCTGGGCCCTGGCGGCCGCGAGATCGGCTTCCGCCTGGGTCAGGGCGACGGCGCTTCCCACTCCCACCTGGTATTGCCCTGCGGCGAGCCGGAGGCTTTCCTTGGCCTGGCTCAGAAGATCCTGGGTGGTCTTGATCCGTTCCATCGCCGTATTGAGATTGTAGATATCCTGCCTGATCGCCGCCACGATTCCGACCCGGACATTTTCTTCGGCATCCCTGGCGGCGAGGGTCGTTTTCTGGGCCTGACGTTCCTGGTGAACCGTCAGAAAGCCCGAAAAAATCGGGATGGAGATCGTGGCCCCTGCCGACCAGTTGTAGGTCAGGGGAAAGAACATGCTGGCGTAGGTGTACCCTCCGGTCATGCCGATGGAGGGCATGTAGGTGCTTTCATAGTAGCGTTCGTTCTGAAGGTCCGCCTTTTTCTGGTTGACGGCGGAAGAGAGGTCGGGCCGGTTCCGCAGAGCCTGTTCGATCAGCTTTTGATAGTCCGCACTGAATGGAACGTAAGCCAGGTCGGTCTCGACGCTGTAGGAGACGCTGGACTCGATTCCCATGGCATTGTTCAAGGCGACCCGGGCCGTTGAGACATTGTTTTTGGCCGTGATGAGATTGAGCTGGGCGTTGGAGAGATTGACCCGGGCGTTCAGGACGTCGAACTTGGCGGCCATGCCGATCTGGAATTCGGCCTGGGCGACCTGGAGCTGGGCCTTGTAGTCGTCGACGGTTTTTTTGGCCGCCTCGACGAGAAGAAGATTCTGGGCCAGGGTGTCGTAGGCGGTTTCGACACTGGAAAGCAGGTTCAGAAGGGTCCATCGGGCCTGGTCCTGGGACGACTTGTAGGCGTATTTCGCCTGCCGGACCTGGGTGATTCGCTGACCGAAGGTGAAGATCGTCTGGGTCAGATTGAAGGACGCCTGGAAAAAGTTGTAGGCCTGGTTCGAGTTCGGAGGCAATGCCACGTAGAAGGACTGGGGAATGCCGGGAGATATCACAAAGTTTCCGGTCTCGTAGTTGTATCCCGCCCCGGCGGAGAGGTGAGGCATGTAGTTCGACAGGGCTTCCCCGATGATCTCCTTGTTGGCCTGGGCGGTGTGGAGCATCTGTCGGTACTGGGGATGGTGGTCGATCGTGATGGACATCGCCTCAAGAAGCGTGAGGCGCGAAGGAAGCTGGACGGCGTTTTCTTTTTTTGGAGCAAGAAGATAGGTGTCGTTCCCCGAAGAGTTTTCCATCGGGGCCCCCAAAGCGGAGTGGTTCCAGTAGCCGCCGACACACAGAAAAAGCGCGAGTCCCAGGAAAAGAAATTTGTTCCCTCCTGGGATTTTGGTTCTTCCACTTTTCCTAAAAGAGCGAATTTTCTGTCTCATCGTCCTTGTCGATCAGAAATAGAAGGTCGTTCCGGCCAGGATCGGAATGACCGTGATGACCTGGGATCCGAGAAAAAGCCACTGGGAACGGACCTCCCCAAAAAAAGCCATGGGAATGGCGCGAGGTCGCCCTTCGATTCCGATTCCAATGTCCTCCAGAAGTCCATCGGGATGTCCCGTCTGAGGGCCCGCATCACTGAAGCTGGGAAAAACTCCTCCGGTATCGGCTCGAAGGTAGGGAAACCAGGGCTGATAGCGAATCATCTGGGGAATCCATCGTGTCAGTTCGAGCTGGGCCCCCAAATAGGCCTGAAGATACTGGTTTGAGGGGCCGGCTCCGGAAATCACACTGGAATGGAGCGGCGGGGAGATATGGGGGGTATTGAGGAGGTAGCCGAGTCCCCCGAGGAGACGGATCCCCCGAGAGATTCCATAAGACAATTCGCCTCCTCCCCCGACCCCGTTCTGAAAGAGTTTGATAGGGGCCGGGGTCTGAAGGACATCGTACTGGAACATGATCGACAGGCCGAACTTTCCGGTCTGGGAGGCGTAGGGTTCTGAGACCCCGTCGTCCTGGTTCGCGGGTCCCGGGGAGGTTGCCGTAGTTGACGTCTGGGGGGGAGAGGCACCCAAGGCGGTTCCGATTCCCAGCAGCGGGACAATCCCGAAAAGAATGACGAGAGACAGGAGACGGAAGACGCGGGGGTTCTGTCTTCCGGATCGGGTTGTCCGGAGGGCAAAACAGGCGAAGGATCCCCCTGAATCTTGATCACGATTTCTTGCAATCCGGGGAAGCTCCACCAGGACAGTCCCTCTTTTTTCAAAATCCTTCGGAATCACCGACAATCCGGTTGACTGATTGACCAATTAACGAAGAATCTAGCACCCTCTCCGATCTCTCGTCAATTCACGGTAAGAAAAATTGCGGCCCGCATGAAAGACGGCCAGGAATCATGAGGGGAAAAAGAAAAAGATGAACCGGCGAAGTTCGCAGAAACCTGAGGGAATTGGAAATTCCCGGAAGGGCGTCCCTCCGGGAGGAAGGACGCTCAACTCGGGTCATGCAGGCAGGAATGAGGAGAGGATGAAAGGTTTCAGTCGATCTCCCAATGGATCAGAAACTCCCCCACCCCATTCTGGACGAGATTGGCCTTTTTGAACCATTTCTGGGCGAGGGCCGAATCCTTGGGAACGCCGTCTCCGTGGGCATAGGCGGTGGCCAGCGCCTTTTCGGCCGGAGCGTAGTTCTTGATGGCTGCCTCCCGAAACCATTTGATGGCTTTGGCAGGGTTTCGTTCGACCCCCTGTCCCTTGTCGTAGAGGAGGCCGATCTGGTAGGCCGGGGCGGGATCGTTCTGAAGGGCGCTCTTCCGGAACCATTTCAGGGCCCGGGCCGGATCCTTCGGAACCCCCCATCCCCGGAGGTAAAGGATGCCGAGGTAGTATTGGGCCTTTGCGTCTCCGGCCACGGCCGCCGGACGAAACCATTTCGCCGCCAGGGCATAATTTTTCGGAACGACGATTCCCCGCGCATAAAAGGAGCCCACATTCCTCTGGGCGACCGTCAGGTTGTGCTGGGCTGCCTTCCGGATCCAGACGAAGCCGCGTCCGCTATCCTTGCCCGACTGCACGAGGAAGACGCCGTATTCGTTTTCGGCCCAGAGGTCACCCCCATGGGCCCCGGTCCTGAGATCGTAGAGATCGAGGCGATTGTGCCGAAGAGATTCTTCCTTCAGGTGGATCGCCTCTTTCTTCTCCATCGCTGCTTGGGTGATCCCGGGGAAAAAGGCGACTGCGAGAGTCGCCCCCAGGAAGAGAAGAAGAGATCGTTTCATCGGACGGCTCCTGCCACCTTGTTCTTTCCTGGTTGGCCGATCGATCGGAGGGTCTGGTCGAGAGATGTGAAAAAATCGTTGTAGAACGATTGATCCGTCACCGTATTTTCAGGGCGTTCCACAGTGTGGTATTCCGTCCCGACCGGGAAGAGAGGAATGATCCACAGAAGATGCCACCAGATGCGCTCCTTCTGGTACCGGATCTTCTTTTCGTTGGCCGACAGGGCGACGAAGGTCGCGTTGCCGTCCTTAGGAAGAAGGTTGACCGTCGCCGAGATCTCATAGCTGACCTCGGAGTCCGAGGTGTCCTGCATCTTCCGGTTGGCGAGGATGAGTCCGTTGTCGAGGCTGGTCTGGCTCGCGTCGATGATGAAACCATGGGAGACGAGAGCCTGCTTGGAGGCGTTGAATACCGTGTTCTCGGGATAGGAAACGAGCTTTCCGTTTCCGGCGGACCCGTTCATGTCCCGGAAGGCCCCGTTGTAGGGGGTGGAAGAAGAACAGGCCGCCACGATGAACAAGCCAGCCATTAATAACGAAAGGCGAATCCAGGATCCGGTCATTTTATCTCCTTGATGGGGGTTGATGATAAATTGCCAGGTCATGATCGGCAAAACTCAGGGATTCCCGAGTCGATCGAAGCCGGCTCCTTCACATGAAAATTGTTCATGAAACCAAGTCCTGTCGGGTTCTCCTCCGGATATGCGGCCCCTGTTCTACATCCAGCCGAAGGCCATCTGAAGAGAGACGATGTGGTCCGGAT
>DAIBSV010000006.1 GCA_027415455.1 Nitrospirota bacterium
TGGGAGAGGCCGATCTGCTGGAGGATCTGCCGCGCCTCCCGCTCGTACTCCGGGGTGCGCCGGCCCCGGACCTGGAGCGAATAGAGGACGTTCTCGAGGACGGTCAGGGCGGGGAAGAGATTGAAGCTCTGGAAGACGAAGCCGATCGACTCCCGGCGCACCCGGACCATGTCCGAGGGGGAGCGGAAGTCGACGTCCCGCCCCTCGACGGCGAGGGATCCCGAGGTGGGGGAGAGGAGGCATCCGGCCACCGACATGAGGGTGGTCTTTCCAGAGCCCGAGGGGCCCTCGAGGAGGACGATCTCTCCCTCCTCGAGCCCCAGGGAGACCCCCCGCAGGGCCTCGACCCGGGATCCGCCCTCCTCGTAGACCTTGGTGAGTCCTTTCGCCTCGAGAATCGCCATCGGTTCCCTAGCTCCGGAAGAGAAGGGCCGGATCGATCCGGGAGACCTTCCTGAAGGAGACGGTGGAGGCCAGGAGACAGAGGACCACCGTCGAGAGGAAGACGATCCCCAGAAGGGACGGGGAGAGGATCAGGTCGAGATCCCCCTTCCGGGCCAGCGGCTTGATGAGGAAGGCCAGGACGGTTCCGGCCAGGTAGCCGGTGACGGCGATGACCACCGCCTGGCGCATGAGGAGCCGGTAGATGTCGCCGTTGGTGCCGCCGATCGCCTTGACCATCCCGAACTCCCGCACGTGCTCCATGGTGGTGGTGTAGAGGGTCTGGGCCAGGATCACCACCCCGACGAGGCACCCGAGAAAGACGATCATCCCCATGTTGAAGCCGAGCCCCGTCTTGAAGATCCAGTAGTCCTGGCCCTTCCTGGCCCAGGCCTTCCGGGTGAAGACGTCGTTGTAGGGAAGGCGGCGCCGGATCTCGGCCATGACGGCCTTTTTGTCGGCCCCGGGAGCGAGGTGGACCAGGATGTAGGCGGTCTTGCCATATGTGATGTCGGTGAGGGCCTGGGCCCGGTAGAAGTCGAGGAAGGCCACGGGGATGGTGGTGAAGGAGCGGAGGCCGTGCATGACCCCGATGATCTTGAGGCGCTGGTTCACGATCTCCCGGTACTCTCCGAGATGGAAGGGGCCGTAGCGGTGGACGGCGAAGTCGTCGAGGAACATGTAGGGGCCCCCTCGGAGGTCGAGGGGGTTGCCGGAGACGACATTCCAGGGCACGCCCCACTTCCAGTAGTGGGTGAGACCATAGACCATCACCCCGTCGGAGGAGCCGTTGGGGAGGTGGATGGGCATGAAGTCCACCATCAGGTTGTCGGCCCGTTCGACCCCGGGGACAGAGCGGACCCGGTTCACGAGGTTCTCGGGAAAGTAGTTGGCGAAATCGATGTTCTGGGTGTTTTTGGAGGTGATCCAGAGGTCGGCCTGGCGGATGGGGAGAATGGTGTCGGCGGCATAGCCGATCAGCCCCTCGAAGAGCCCCACCTGCACCAGGACCAGCATGACGGAGAAGGCCACGCCGAAGGCGGTGAGGGCGAACCTCAGCCGGTCGTGCAGCAGCATTTTCATCGAGAGATCGACCATCGCGCCTCGCCTGTCCTCCGGGGAAATTCTCTCAACCCAAGACCTTGGGCATTATACCCAATCGGAAGGGACAAGTCAGGGGAGGGTGACGGGAAGCACGAAGGGGAGGAAGTGAGGGGCTCGGGAAGAGGGGGGCAAACGGGTCCTCTCCAGGACTTGGGAGGGCTCTATGACAAGGAACCTCCCGATCTGTTCCGGCGTGAGGATCCCCTGGTTCAGAAGATTTTTAACGACGAGAACCTTGTCTTTCTGGATTCCCTGCTGGATTCCCTGCTGGATTCCCTTTTGGATTCCTTCCTCGATCCAGGTGTCCACGATGTTGGTCGCCATTCCTTCCTCCACGATGATGGGGTCTGAACGCGCCTTCAGCTCCTCCGGCTTTCCTCTCGGGCAATCTCCAGAACCCGGGAGGCCTCGACTCCGACCGCCTGGGCGATCTGTTCCGGAGTGAGGATCCCCTGGTGCAGAAGATTTTTAACGACGAGAACCTTGTCTTTCTGGATTCCCTCTTGGATTCCCTCTTGGATTCCCTTTTGGATTCCCTGCTGGATTCCCTTTTGGATTCCTTCCTCGATCCAGGTGTCCACGATGTTGGTCGCCATTCCTTCCTCCACGATGATGGGGTCCAGAAGCGCCTTCAGCTCCTCCGGACGGGTGTGACCAAGATAGCTCGAAACATAGTCGAGTTCGGGCTTTATTATATCATAGGAGGCATTTCTGGACTTGAGTTCCCGAAAAAGGATCCGCAGACAGGTCTCCGGATCCCCAAAGATGTGCTTGAGCGCCAAAAGGGCCAACACACCACGGAAGTCCTCCACCCGAAGGCGTATCTCACGATCCTCGATCCGACCCATGTCGATCATTGCGAGAGAAAAATCGGGGCTCCATTCCTTCAGGAATCCGGGAGTTCCGACAACCTCCGAGAGACGTCCGGGAAGGTTCCAGGGCCGGACACCATGATAGAAGAGAACGGGCAGGACCGGGAGGGGAGAGCCTCCTTCCCGGAGATTCCGGACCCAAAGACCGGTTGCGTAGTGGGCGACCTGAAAATAAACACTGGAATCAGGACTACTTTTGTGTTCCACGATGATCTGGACACGCCCCTCCTGCCCGTCGAAGCGGGCCGAAAAGACCAGATCCATGAACGAGGCGTCCAGAACCTCCCCCATCGATTCGGTGGGAAGGAAGACGAGTGAGCCCGGATCGAATCTTTTGGCGACCTCCGGGGGAAGAAAGGCCCGGAGAACGCTCCCGAGCGGGCCGGGAAGGCCGAGGACGGATTTGAAAAAGCGGTCGTGGATCGCCACATCATTCATCATCGGATCGTCGTATTGGCGTCTATAAATCCCCGCCGGTCATGGAGGGGGGAAAGGCGCTCTCCTTTCTTCGTCATGAAAGCCGGTCCTTCCGGCACTGGCATAGCCTGCCCCGGTCCCGCATTCGCACACCCGGCTTCAACACTTTTGCGGACCGGCGGATGTCCCGAGTCCTCTTTTCCAGGCTCAATGATCTCCTCGACCGGTATCTTCGGGAGTGTGAAAAAGACGCTCCATTTTCAGGGAGAAAAATGAAAAAGGCAAGATGAAACGGAACACTGCATTTCCGAAGAGGGCCGGTGCCCCTCTTTTCAAGGGTTTCCAGGAACGAAGGAGGCAGAGGAAAAATGGAACGGCCTGTTCGTAGAGTCCGTCACTCCAAAGGCGTGGCTCCGGGGAGAGGACGACTCCGGACAGGGATCCTCAGAGCGGGGCGAAGACCTTCCAGGAGTTCTTGGTGGTGGCCTTCACCTGGTACATGGCCTTGTCGGCGTGGGCGATCAGGGTGTTGGCGTCCCCTTCGTCCGGGGGGCAGAGGGTCACCCCCAGGCTCCCGCCGACGACGATGGAGCGGTCCCCGATCTCGAAGGGCTCGGAGAAGACGTCGATGATCCGGCGGGTGATCTGGTCGAGGGAGGAGGCGGCGAGATCGGCGAAGACGAAGCCGAACTCGTCGCCTCCCAGCCGGGCCAGGGTGTCGGCGCCCCGGAGGGTGCGCTTCAAGCGGCCGGAGACCTCGACCAGAAGCTTGTCCCCCATCTGGTGGCCCCACCGGTCGTTCACCGCCTTGAAGCCGTCCAGGTCCAGGACCCCCACGGCGAAGTGCTCCATCCCCCGGAGGGAGCGCTCCCGGGCCTGGTTGATCCGGTCCATGAAGAGCCGCCGGTTGGGAAGGGAGGTGAGGGGGTCGTGGAAGGCCATGAAGACGATCTTCTCCTCCTCCGACTTCTTGTGGTGCTCCCGGTCCCAGTTGTCGAGGGCGAAGGAGAGATTCCGGGAGATCTGGACGAGGAAGTCGGTCATCTCCGGGTCGAATCCTCCGGTCGAGGGGTCGTGGACGAGGAGGGCTCCGAAGATCCGGTTTCCCCGGAAGAAGGGAAAGACCCCCACGTCGTGGAAGCCGTCCGGGCTCTCCTCGTCGGGTTTTCTGAGGATGGGATACTCGTCCTTGTGGAGGCGGGCGGTCCGGGGGCGCCCCGAGCGCAGGACCGAGCCCACCATCCCCATCCCCTCCGGCAGGGAGGGATCGCTGGAGAAGCGCAGGGCCGCCGCGGACTCCGCCGTGATCCCCCGAAGCTCGATCCAGGAGAGGTTCCGGGTCTCGGGGTCGAGTTCTCCGATGAGGCACTCCCGGACCCGCCCGTATTCCATGACGATCCGGCAGACCTCGTCGAAGAGGGTCTCGGGGTCGGGGATCCGGGTGATCAGCTCGTTTAAGCGGGAGAGGGCCAGATGAAGGTTCTTGAGGATCTGGACCGAGATCTCCTGGCCGGTGACCAGAAGGCCCAGGGGCACTCCGTCCTCGTCCCACAGGGGGATGCGGACGAAATCCATGTGGCGGGGGGCGCCTCCCTGGCGGGAGACGACCTCGACGGTGCGGGTGAGATCTCCGCGCTTCACTGCGTCGGCGTCGTTCTTCTGGAACCGCTCGAGGTATTCTCCGGCGCGGAGGCCCGGGGAAGCGGAAAAGTCCCGGTCGCGCCAGACGGAGGGGGGTTTTCTGTCGAGGCCGAAGAGGCGGAGGCCCGAGCGGTTGGCCCAGATCCACCGCCCCTTCCGGTCCTTCAGGAAGACCGGGAGGCCGGAGGCGTCCATAAGGTCGGTGACCCGGGCGGCGTCCGAGCGGACCCGGCGCGCGGCGACCGCCATCCCGAGGATCCCTCCTGCGGCGAGCAGAAAGGAGAGGACCCCGGTCCCGAGGCGCAGGTCCTCGGTCCAGCCGTAGTCCTGGCGCGCGTCCCGGAGGCGGCGGGCGAGGACCCGCTCCTGGTGGGCCAGGATCCGGAGGCCCTCCCGGTAGACGGCGGGCTCCATCCGGAGGGTTCCGGTGTCGATCCCACGGGCGAGGCTCCGGAAGTAGGCCCGCTCCTCCGGCTCCATCCCCCTGAAAGACAGGGGCGCGCGAAACAGGGCCGAGAGCAGGCTCCGGAGAGCCGCGACGTCCCGGAAGACGGCGTGCGTGGATCCGGAGGTTTCGAGGTCGGCGTGGACCCGGTCCTGGGCCGACCGGATGTCGCGCAGAAGTCCCCGGGACTGCTCGAGTCCTTCCTCCCGCCTAAGCAGGCGTCCTTCGTCGGAGCCGAGCCGTGTGGAGAAGAAAAAGAGCAGGAAGCTTCCGGCGACCAGAAGCGCTCCCGCAAGGAGCGTCCTGTCCCATAAAGTCCTGTCGTGGCTGGTTCCCAATCGATCCTCCTGGAGAACCGTCGTCCCTTACGGTTCTCCGATCGCTCTCAATATATGAGTATTGCCTCATGGCAAAGCTCCTGGCATCCGTCCGGCATCAAATCCGGATGATGGATGGCGCAAGGAAGAGGGGAATTCATCCCGTCCGCCTTTTTGATCCGCCGCGGAGTCGACGGTTCCTCCCAGGGGTTGTTCCCGGGAGGGAGAGCCTGCGTGAAGAAAAGGAATTCCGTCAGGCAGGCGTATCCCGTGGATATGGTTTGGGAGGGGAAGATGGAGATCGGGAACATTCTTCTGTCGAAGGTGCCCATGGAAACCTCCCTAAATGGCTGCCGATAGTTCGTCGGTCCGTTTCCGGACCTGGAAGACTTCCATGATTTCTGTCGGAAGGAATTATTCCCTGAGGACCTCCTGGGAAGCCGGAAGGAGACGCCGGCGGAGAAACGTTCCCACGGCCAGAAGGAGCGCCGTGCCGAAAAGGGCGAGGGTTCCGGGTTCGGGGGTCTCGGAGAGGGCGTTTCCTCCGAATTCGTAGGAGCCCTCGTTGGTCTGGAACTTGACGGCGAAATCCGAGAGGGTGATGGAGGGAGTGTTCCCGAAAGATCCGGAAAGGGCCAGGTCGAAGGAGTCGGAGCTTCCTGCACCAAGGCCATCATTGATGTCTTGCCCTGCGCAACCGCCTCCGCTGTCAAAAATGCAGGCATTGATGTTCTTGAAACCCCCGGGAAAGGTTTCATTCTTACCATGCCCAGGTCTCACAGCATTAAATACAGACCCACCCTTTTTAATAGAGGCGTTTCCCGTCGGATTACTCGAAATTCCCACGGACATCAGGTAGGACTGGGTCAGACCCGACGTTAGGACCGTGGTGTTGTCAATCGTGGCAGAGAGGACCAGACTCCTAGACGACAGGGAGTCGACGGTAAAGGTTCCCAAGGCTGAGAGAGGTAATGTTAGAGTATTTGTTCCTGTTGTTCCATTATTATTTTCTTCATAGGTCCCGGGAGGAAGATACCAGTCTACGGTGAAGGAGGTTCCCACATCGGCCGAGGTCAGCGTCTCGGAAAAACTGGCATGGGCCTTTGGGACATGGAAGAACCCGGAGGCCACCACGAAGACTGCGGCCAGCGTCATTGTTCTGGAAAGGAATCGTCCTCTCAGGGCGGGGCGGTTCATGGGACCTCCGGGGTCGTCTGAATATTGTCTGTTGTCCCGTGACGTCCGTCTCAACTGAAACGGATGTTCCGGAACAGGGAAAGTTCATTCTCAAGATTTGTGATCAAAATCACAGTTGCCTTATAAAAAGCATATTCCGTGCCAGAAATAAAAAGTTCCACAAACAGGCCCTTTTCAAAGGACCCTCTGAAATCATTTTTGAGAATGCTGAAAAATTTCCTGACAGATGTCTCGGGATTTTTACAATGAAAAGGGATCCCGGAGGGGCTTTTCCCCGAAGCGGAGGGGGATTTCCATCCTCGTTCACGCGATTCGTGTTTTTTAAGCCGCCCTTTATTTCGAGGTGTTTACGAAAATGGTTTGCGATCCTCGCAACAGGCCCACCCTTCTTCCCTCCCGAATATGGGAAATGCCGGGGGCTGACGAGTCGAAAGAGGTCGGCGGCCCTCTCCTTTTCCAGGGCAAGACGATCCTGAGCGCCATCGGGTGAAGGGGGGAATGGACTGAAGCGACGGCATGCGTGACCGGAGGCCCTCCCGGGCAGGGGGGAAGGAACCCGTTCTCCTCACGGGACATTGACATTTAAAACATTTCAGTAATAATTGCATTTAAAATGCAATTATTACAAACCATCTTTTTCAGGATCTCCTCATGTATGTTTCCCGTACGATCGAGCCCTTCGTCATGTCTGCCTCAAGGCAGTTTCCAGTTCTGATGGTGACTGGGGCTCGTCAGGTCGGAAAAACGACCTTTCTCAAAAAGCTGAGCCAAGGAGAAAGGGAGTACATCTCTCTTGACGACCCCAATCTGCGGGAGCTGGCCCGGAGGGACCCCCCCCTCTTCCTCCAGCGGTTTCCTCCGCCCGTTCTGATCGATGAAATTCAGTACGCCACGGAACTCCTCCCCTTCCTAAAGATTTATGCCGACAGAACCGGGCAAGCGGGACTCTTTTGGCTGACGGGGTCGCAACCTTTTCACCTGATGAAGGGGGTCTCGGAATCTCTGGCAGGACGGGTGGGAGTTCTTCATCTCCTTGGCCTCTCCCGGGACGAACAAAGGAATGCGGGCAACGAAAGCCGCCCTTTCATTCCCACACCGGAGGAAATCGACCTGCGGACCCGAATCAAACCGCCACTCTCCCTCAAGGCCCTTTTCGCCCTTATATTCAGAGGATCCTTTCCCGCCATCGCCCTGGACGGATCTCGCGACCCGACCCTTTTTTTCAGCTCCTATCTTCAGACCTATCTGCAACGGGACATCAGGGATCTTGCGAAGGTGGGCGACGAGATGGCGTTTCTTCGTTTTCTCAGGGCGTGTGCGGCACGGACCGGCCAGCTTCTGAATATGGCCGATCTCGCCCGGGACGCAGACATTTCCTTCAATACGGCCAAGAACTGGCTTTCCATCCTCAAGAGTTCGGGCATCGTCCTCCTGCTTGAACCCTTTCACAACAACCTGTCCAAAAGACTGGTCAAATCCCCGAAGCTTTATTTTCTGGATACGGGCCTCTGCGCCTACCTCACCGGATGGTCGACCCCCGAAACCCTTGAGGCCGGAACCATGTCCGGAGCCATTCTCGAAACATGGATCGTCACCGAAATCCTGAAAAGCTACTGGCACAACGGACAGGAGGCACCCTTCACCTTTTTCAGGGATTCCGAAGGAAGGGAGATCGATCTCCTCCTGTCGAAAGACGGAATCCTCTATCCTCTTGAAATCAAAAAGACAGCCTCGCCACACCCGGAGGACATCCGTTCTTTTTCCGTTCTCAGAAAGCTTTCCGTCCCCATCGGCCCCGGAGGACTCATCTGCCTCTCCGAACAGTCGCTTCCGCTCTCGGAGACTGTCCGGACGATCCCGGTCCATGGGCTCTAGCTTCGGCGAAGATTTTTCCTGACAAAGGGAAGAGCCGGATAGATCAAATAAAGGGGCCGGGGATAGAGTCTCCCGCGGCCCCCCGTCCTGGATATTTCCGGACACGTCTCAGCTGGCTTTCGCATCCACATCGCTTCGGCGAATGAGGACGACCTCCTGGTTCCCGGAGACCAGGACGTCTCCCAGGGAATTTTGGAAGAGGACCGGATTCGTACCCGAAAGCATGGAGAGCGAATAGGCGCTCTGGACCGAGGGCCCCTGCATGAGCGAGATCAGGGAGGGGTTCGGGAAGAAGACGTGGGTGAGGGAGGGGACCGTTCCGGTGGGGGTGATGGTCCACCAGTCCTGGTCGGCGATCTGGAGGGGAGAGGAGAAGATGGGGTTCTGGAGCTCGCAGGTGGAATGGACCCCCGCGCTCTTCACCGTCCCGAAGGCGACGGCGGGGGGATGGCTCGCCAGCTTCGTGAGGCCCCGGAGGAGCAGGGCTTTCTTCGACCGGTTTTCCGGCCGCGCAAGAAATGCCCGGAGCTTCGCAGGGGAAAGGAGCGCCTTTTCGACGGCATTCTTGCCGTAGAGGTCCCGGAAGATCCGGGCGGCGCCCTGGGCCAGACTCAGGACCGACCCGGGATGGCCGGAGATCGACGAAAGGGCCGGAAGGCCGATGTCCTTGAGGGAGAGGACGACGAGTCCCTCCCAGGTTCCCGCGAGAAGGATCACCTCCGAGTAGCATGTCGGCGTCGCTCCGGCGAGGCGCACGGTGCGGCCGTCGGTGAGGGGAAAGATCGAGGTGATCCATCCGGCTGCGGAGCCTACGGGGATCCGCTCCATGAGAAGGCCGTTCGTGTTGAGGACCGCCAGGGCCGGACCGTCGAAGAAGGAGAGGGGCAGAAGGTTGAGGCGAGTCTGCGTCAGGACCTGGGTCCCGGTATAGGTGGTCACGGAGGTTTCCGTGGGCCGCTGCCGCACGGAGGATGTGGTCCAGACGAGGTCGGTCCGGGGATCGACCTTCAGTGCGAAGTTTCCGTTTTCGGGGGGAAGGCCCACCGGGAAGGGGCCCCGGACCCGGCCGGAGGGAAGGAGATGGTAGAGGACCAGAAGAGGATGGTGGCTTCCCTCATGGAGGATCGTGGGAAAGAAGATCCCGTCCTCGTTGTCCCGGGCCACCCGAAGATTGCCGAAGGACCAGCGGACGGAGGCGGGAAGGCGGAGGAGGCGAAGCCTTCGGCGGACCGGGTCGTAGAGGACGACGGACCGCTCCCTCCGGCTCAGGCGGGAAGGGAAGAGATAGACCCGTTCCCGGCTGTCGGCGACCACCGATCCGGAAGAGGGGGAAAAGGGAAGGCGGAGGGTTCTCGACCAGTCCGTCTTCCCGGTCCGGACGTCGAGCTCCGTCAGGAGAAGTCCGGCCGGAGCCTGTCGGACGAGGACGAAGGCGTGCTTTCCGGGAACGCCGGCGACGGCGAGGATCGTGCTCCCCGGGAAGTTCACGGTCTCGAGACGGATCGCATTCCTGTCCCGGATCGCGGACTTTCCTCCGAGGACGCCGGTCTGGAGGGCGCTCTCGAGAGAGGAGCAGGAGGCGAGAAGAAGAAAGGAGAGCAGGAAAAACGGAAGGGTTCGCCGCATCGGGATCCTCCAAAAGGGAAATACGTTCCGCCGGAATGTGGAAATCCGGAGGAGGGTTTTCGGGGAAGGCCGGGACATGGGCCCAAAAAAAGCCCCTCCCGGATTTCTCCGGGAAGGGCCGCTTGATGCGAGACTTTATTTGAACCTAGGCGACGACCTGGCTCCGGCGGCGTCTCACGGCCATGAAGGCCACGAGGCCCAGGGCCGTTCCGAAGAGGACCAGGGTGCCGGGCTCGGGGGTGTTCGAAGGGACGAAGACGGGCAGACCGGCAAATCCCGCTCCTGAGCCCCCGAGCGTGAGGCTTCCAATCGTGTAGTCCGGCGCGTTGGAGGCCGCGAAGAGCTGGGGAGAAACCTCCCCTTGGGTTATGTATGTGGAGCTTGCAAACCCGATCTGATAGATGGAGTTGTTGACGGTAGGGTCAAAGTTCACCTCGGACCCCAAATTCGCCAAATTGGTCAGAGTTCCCGTCAGAGTGGGGGATAATGTTGTTTTTAAGTTGATCCCCGTCCCGATGGTCCAGGGAGTCCCCACGCCTGTGGCGCTATTGAGGGGTTCGTCGAAGAAGGTGATGCTCCCGGTGTTTATTCCTGACCCTGACACATTAACCTTCGTCACGTTGAACTGATAGGTAAAGACCAGGTCCCCGGTTCCCGAACCACTGGTCACCTCGTAGACATTGGACAGGATGTTCCCCTGGACCCCTGCCGAATTCGCTGCCCCCCCACTGAAAGAAGTATCGATAGAATTGAGGAGCTTCGTATTGAGTGAAGCCGGGTCGTAAAATACCGGGCCACTGTTGGGAGTATCGTTTCCGATCGAGTAGATCGTCCCTTTGATCCCGGCCGCGTTGAGCGCCTGCGGGGTGGGAATCGTGTCGCCGTAGGTGCTGGTCGGCGTCACATAGACGTCGAATGTCCCGGAACTTGCAGCAACCGTGGTTTCAAAATAGGTTCCGGATGTCGGCTTTGTCAGCGAAACGGTCGGAGTGCCCAGATAGGTGGCGCGGGCCGTTCCCGGAGTGGCCGACAGGGCGATCGTCGCGGCCAGGGCGATTCCGGCCACCACACCCGCTCCTTTGAGTCTTTTCAACTTCTTCATGCGTGATCTCCTTCATTGAGGTAGGGTTCGAATCCCCTTGTAAATTTTTGCAGACAAGGCAGATACGCTTTTTGAAATGCAAACACGATGCCAGATCGACAGGATTCTTCTAAAATCGGAACGCCCCGAAAAAAATAAACCTTAAACATTAGTCAGACAAAGATATAAAAACGACCAGCAAAAATCGGGATCGAATTCTCCGACAAGGGAGGGGGCTTTTTTCAGGGGATTTCCTGTCATGGATCTTTCCATCTGTAAAGAAGACGGACAGAGTGCGGGCCGGGAGGTCAGTGGCTCTTGAAGGACTCGAGGCGCTTCCGGGCGATCCTGAGGGCGAGCTTCTGGATCGGGTTCCGGTTCCCCCCCGGACGCCAGGTCTTGACGAAACGGTTCCTGTAGGCGTCGAACTGCAGTCCCCAGGGAGCGGCCAGGACCGGTCCCCGTCCCAGGAGGATCTTCAGGACCTCGGTTCCAGCGGCCCCGGCGCAGAGTTGGCAGGCCATGGGGGTGGAGGGGCCGCGGCGCTCGGCCAGATTCACCGCCGAGGGGTCCGCCAGGTAGGAGAGCTGGAGGCGGGCAGGGGAGAGCCCCAGAAGGAAGCGGAGGCTCTTCTCCTCGTCGCTCTGCCCCGCCCACCCGAAATACTCCTCGAAACTCATCCCGCCCGGAAGAAAGTTCATGAGGGCCACCCCCATCCCCAGGGGACCGGCGGTCGTCGCCGGAATCCTGAGCCGGTGGCAGGCGGAAAAAAGGGCCTCCCGGGCCTCGAAGGCAAAGAGGTCCATCCCGTCGAGGTAGAGGTCGGCTCCCGCGAGGAAGTCCTCCGCGTTGGCGAAGGAGACGGGGTCGGGATGAATCCGGATGTCGAGCTCCGGGTTGATGTCCTTGGCCATGCGGGCCATGGTCTCGGCCTTGGGCCGATCCAGGGTCGAGAGCATCGCCCCGGCCTGGCGGTTGAAGTTCGCGAGTTCGAAGACGTCGGGGTCGCAGAGGGTGAAGGCCCCGATCCCGAGGCGGGCCAGGGTGAGAAGGTGGATGCCCCCCACCCCCCCGAGGCCGGCGATGGCGACCCGCTTCTTCCGGAGAAGCTCCTGCTCGGAGCGCGTGACCCACCCGATGTTCCGGGAGAAGGCCGTATGGTAGTCGAAGCCCGCGGTCACGGCACGATCTCCGGATGCTCCTGCATCCGCCGCAGACGCCCGAGGATACCTTCGGCATCGGTGGGCGAAAACCCGTAGGAGTAAAGGGTATGGTCCCCGGACTTGTCGAGAAGGCCGCCCACCCGGGCGATCTTCTCCGCCGCCTCCGCGAAGTTCTTGTGCATCAAAACTCCGGTGGTGTTGACCCGGGGGCAGACCCGCTCCTTGCCCAGGCGGTCGAACTCGAGCATGCGCTCGTAGAAGCGGGCGTGGAGGGGGGAGACCTCGATCACGCAGTCGGTGTAGTTGTAGAGGCCGTAGGGATAGAGCATGGCGATGTGGAAGAGGCGGGCGACCACGAGCTTGGAGCGGATCTCGGAGTCCACGGCGAGGCCGTTGAACTCGGCGATCCGCCTTCCCTGGGCCCGGAGGGCGGCGATCTCCTCCGGATAGCCCTCCTCCGCCAGCAGCGGGGTCCCCGGGGCGTCCATCCCGATGGTCACCGTGCCGATCACCCGGCCGTCCCGGCCGTAGGAGACCAGGGTGATGGTGTGGGGGGTGTCCCGGATGATGTTCTCGTGGGTGTAGCCCCGCCAGGCGTACATGCGGTCGACCAGGAGGCCCGCCTGTTCGCGGCGCTCCTTTGTGTCGGCGACCCGGATCCAGAACTGCTGGCGCTCCGTGACCTTCTCCTCGGGAGGAGTCCCGCCTTCGGGGAGGCTCAGGGGAACAAGCGGGGACGTCCGGGGAACCCCCGTCAGGAAGGTCGCGATAACCTCCTCGTCCTCCGGGGTCCGGGGCTTCATGAGATCCGCCTCGGAGCCGGGAACGAAGGATTGGGGGCGGGGGGACTCGGGTTCGTTCATGGAGACTCCTTAAAGGAGAATGTTTGCCGTGGATCGACTTTCATTAAGGTTGAGGAGGACCGGGTCGAGGATACCACAGATTCCTTTACGGAAGAACGAGGACCGAGAGGGGAAGATAGCCCTGCGCGATTCCCGGACCCGGCTGTGGAGAGAGATTTCCGGTGGAGGCCCCGGAGTAGAGGTTCACCGTCCCGGACAAGGTGGCGACGAAGAGGTAGTTTCCGGTCTGGGGATCGCTCGCGATCGAGACGGGCCATCCCCCTGTCGTCTGAGGAGAACAGGAAGCAGAGGAAGAAAGGGAAGAAAGAGGACAGGCGTAGAGGGTTCCTGAGGAAGGGGCACTTGCGCCGGAGGTCGTCCCGGCGCTGGTGCTCGTACCCGTACCCGGACCCGTATAGGACCCGTTGATGGGGGTCTTCGTCGCGGCGATGTAGAGGGTGCTCCCCGTCACGAAGAAAAAGATCGGGCCGGGGGTCGAATTTGTGTCGTTAACGGAGATCGGAGAAGAGGAACATGTCACGGAAGTAGAAGTAGAGGTGGGAAAGGGGCTGCAGGAAGAAAATTCGGAAGAGGTTGACGGAGTGAAGCTGGAACTGGAGCCTGAGGGATAGTAGTTCCCCACGTAGAGGGTCGCGGAGCTCCCGCTTCCCGAAAAGGCCACATTCCCCGAAGGAAGAAAACCAGGAGAACGGCTATCGATCGTCGACAGGGACGTCGAACAGGAACCTTGGGAGATGGTCGAAAAGTCGCAGACCAGGAGGTAGGCCGTCGGATGGCCTCCCGAGGATCCCGAGGATCCCGAAAGGACCGGGCCGACCGCGGTCGACGTTCCCGGGACGAAGAGGAAATTCACGAGGGCGAAGTCTATAGCGGAAACCCTTGAAAAGGCATTTGAACTCAGAGCATTCTGACAGGATGACGAGCTGTGGATCTCCGCAATCGTGCAGGCATAGACCCCCACTCCGGGGTTGTCCGATTGCCCCCAGATCTCGGGGGAGGAGCAGGCGACGATCACCGTGTCGCTCGAGCTCCCCGTGGCCTCCGGGGCGAAAACGACCCGGAAGGGATTCTTGCAGAGATTTGGCGACGAAACCGTCCCGAGAAGGGTGATGATTCCGGAGGAAATGGTGAACACTTCCACATCTCCACAGGGAGAGGAGGAGGAGCAGGAACTCGACCCGTTCCCGTGGTCGGCCACGACCAGATAATGTCCTCCCGGATCGATCGCCATGCTGACGGGGTTGGGGCCCGTGGAAATCGCAGTCCCCACCGGGCTCATGGTCTTCTGATACCCGGCCGCGGAAAAGCCCTGCACCGATCCGGAAACGGTACCATCGACGGCCGTGTTGTTGTTGTTGAGGACATAGAGAAAGTTGTTGTTCGCGGGATCGGCCAGAAGGGAGATGGGAACGGTTCCCCCCGTCGGAACCGGAGAGGCGCCGCTGTCGGGGTAGAAGCTCCCGTTCCCCGGATTCATGGGAAAATACTGGACCTGACCTTGAGAATTGGAATTGGACTCCTCGAGAACGTAGGCCATCTCGAAGGGGGGAGCGCCCCCGCCCCCGACGCCCCCTCCTCCCCCGCCGCAGGAGGGAAGAAGCGCCACCATTCCCAAAAGAACCGCTGTCCCCAGGAACCTCGCCAACCGGCTCATCGACCCTCCTGTCCCCGACCCCGTCCTCGCATCATGCACCCGGGACGCCCGGTCCCGTCACTTCCATTCCGGAATCATTGGGAAAATTCTACCAGCGATGGTAAGGATCGAACAAATGTCAGGATTTTTGACAACATACGGGACCCTTTTGTAACGCCCGCGAAAGGCAGGAGCCCATCGGAGCCCTGCGTCGAGTCCCCCTGGACTCCCTAAAGTTTCGAGAGGGCCCGATGGGCCTCGCTCTGTTCTTCCGGAGAAAGCTTCCCCGAGGTCTCGGCCTTACGGAGAAGGGACTCCGCCTTGTCCTTCTTTCCAAGCTTCCACTCGTTCAGCCCCATGTGGAAGAGAAACTCCGGATCCCGGAAATTCGCCTTGTAGGCCGCTTCGAAGTGCGATTCGGCCCGGTCGTAGCGCCCCATCCGGAAAAGGACGTATCCGACCGTATCCTGGACGAAGGGCTGGGGGGCGAGACTGAGGGCCTTCTTCGCATAGGTCAGGGCCTTCGGAAGGTCGTCGTTGCGGGAGGCCATCGAAAAAGCCAGGTTATTCAACACTCCGGCATCGTTCGGGGAATCCTTGAAGGCCAGCTTGAGATACTTAAGAGAAGCGGCGGGGTCTCCCGCTTTTTCGGCGGCCACGCTGGCCTGGCTGTAAAGGCCTCCCGGATTCCTGGCATGGCGGGCCAGGACCAGAAAGTTCCTCTCGGCATTGCCGTACTCTCCCAGACCCAGTTCGGAGGAGGCCAGGATCAGAAGGGCGCTCGACAGTTCGGGATGGGCTTCATGGAGGGCGAAGGAAACCGACTTCGCCTCTTCGTAACGCCCCAGGGAGAGATCAAGCCCGGCCAGGGTCAGGGACGGTCCGGACCAGTCGGGAGCTTCCCGGTGGACCTTCTCCAGATAGTCGAGCATTCCCTTTTTGTCTCCGGTCGACTGGTCGACGGAGGCCATCAGAAGATTCCCCTCCACGCTGTCCGGCTGCAAGGAAAGAACGGTCTCCCCGATTTTCCCGGCCTGTTTCGCGTGTCCTTCCGACAGGAGAATGTTGGCCTTTCCCAGGAGAGCCGAAGGATTTTTGGGGTGGGCCGCGAGAACGGCGTCATAGGCTGCCAGAGCCGGTTCCGGTCTCTTGAGAAGAAGATCCGCCCGAGCTTCGATAAGCCCCGAGGTCAGATCCTGAGGGTGAGACTTCCGGTAGCGAACGGCCTGGGAGAGGAGCTCACGGATCCGGGACGGGTCGGGGGGGGCCTTGGAGGCGTTGATCTTCGCCCAGCCGACCTGAAGGGCGAGAAGGGCGTTTCCCGGGTCGAGAGCCAATCCCTTTTCAAGCTCGGGAAACGCCCTGTCCCAGCGGGAACGCCCGGCCCAGTACTCGCCGAGACTGATGCGGTAGACCGCAGTCCCAGGAGACAGCCTGACCGCTTTTTGAAGCGCGTCGCGCCCCACATCGGCGTTCCCCACCTTGATGTTGGCGAGTCCCCAAAGCCACTGGATCTGGGCGGAACGCTCCCGGGACGACGGGATCGTCTGGAGGACAGTCAGATGGGCGATGGCATCGCGGGCCTCTCCCGAGAGGACCTCCGCCTTCGAAAGCTCGAACAGGGCCACCGGTTGGACCGGATCCAGTTCGAGAGCCTTCCGGAAGCTCGCAAGGGCTGGCTCTTTCTGCTTTTCGGCCAGGAGCGTCTCTCCAAGCCCTGTCTCCATGTTGGCGTTGTCCGGAACGACAAGAAGAGCCCGACGGTACAGAGATTCGGCCTCGGCATAACGTCCGGACGAGAAGCGGGCATAGGCATAGGCCGCCAGGGCCTGGGCATTTTTCGGATCGGTTCCCAGAATGGCTTTGTACATCGCGACGGCATTTCTTTTCTGCCCGGACTGAAGATAGAAATTCGAAAGAAGAAGCTCGATAGAAACATTTCCGGGATGGCGATCCAGATAGGACTTCGCTTCGTCGATCGCATCCCGAAGGGATTTCCCAGTCTCGAGCGAGAGTATATAAAGAGTTTCGAATGCCGGATTGTCCGGGTTCTGTCGGGCAATATCCCTGTAGTAGGCAGTCCGGGCCTGCCTTCCCCTGGTTCGTCCGAGCAGAACCCCCATCCGGCTCACATAATCGGGATTTTGCGGATTCTTGTCCAGAAGAAGGCGGACGGTTCGGATGGCCTCCCCGTACTGCTTCGCCTGGACCTGAGCGTCGGCCTTGATCTGAAGAAGAGTCGGATTGTCCGGATAAAGGGCCAGCCCCGAATCGAGAATCTGGATCGACTTGGCCGGATTGCCTTTGACAACCTGAACCAGCGCCATGCTCGACCAATAGGAAGGAGGTAAATGGGGCACCCCCTTGATCGAGTCCAGGATCTCCTGCGCCTTTCCGGGATTTCGGCCCGCGAGCTCCACCCGGGCCGCCACGATCTTCATGACCGGGGGAACGCCCTCCATGGCGGAGAGCTTGGTCGCCTCCTCCAGCGCCTCCGGGAGCCGTCCGCTGTTCTGATAGGCCTTGGCCAGGACGAGATAGATGTCGGGAAGGGGGATCTTCTGGAGCTCGAGCGGATGCATGAGGGCGATCGCCTTGGCGTTCTGGCCGAGAAGGACCTCGTACTCCGCGATCTTGACCGGGATCCGGAGGTCCGCCGCCTTGGCGGGCACCGCCTTCAGAAGGGCGACCGCCTGGTCGG
Organism: Nitrospirota bacterium; assembly: GCA_027415455.1. The sequence goes on from DAIBSV010000006.1 coordinate 17,377, forward strand.
GGTGGCCCTGTCCCGCGAGGAAATTGGCGTAGACGATCCGGGACCGGAGGTCGGATTTATCGGCCTCCATGGCTTTCCGGAAGAAGGCCTTCGCCTCGTCGGACTTCCCGGCGGCCTGGGCAAGGGAGCCGAGCCCGGTAAGGGCGCGGGCGTTTTTTTGATCCGAAGCCAGCGCCCGGTTGTAATAGTCCGCGGACTCTTTCGGGTGGTTTTCGTGGCGCAGGAGATCCCCCATCCCCACCAGGGCGGGAACCGCTCCCGGGGAGAGCGAAAGGGCCTTCTTGAAGGAGGTCTCCGCCTCCTTCTCGCGCCCGAGGGCCAAATCCCGCTCGCCGGCGGCGGAGAGCCCCTCGACGTTGTTCGGATCGATCTTGAGCACCGCGGCGATCTCGGGTTTGACCGCGCTCCACTGGCCGCTGTTCACCCCGTAGCGGACGAGGGCGAGATGGGCGGCAAGGTTCAGCGGGTCCTCCTTCGCCACCTCCTGGAACTCGAGCATCGACTCGGCCGTCCATCCCTTTTTCAGATAGGCCGTGGCGAGCCCCAGCCGCCCCTGCACGGATTTCGGATTCACCTTGAGGACGTTCTGGAACTCGATGATCGCCTCGTTGACCTTCCCTTCGGAGAGATAGTGCTGTCCAAGCCCCAGATCCTTCTTCTCGATCTGGGCCGGGCTCTTGCTGCAGGAGGAGAAGGCGAGAAGGCCGCAGAAGAGGAGAGTCGGGACGAAAAAGCGTGAAGACAGGAGAAGGCGGTTTCCGGAAACGGTCGGCATGGGTGTCATTCCTTGAATTCGCGGGGGTTCAGGCCATGTTTCTTGATCAGGGCGTGGACGGTGGGGCGGCTGGTCCCGATGAGCCGGGCGACGTGGCTGATGTTGCCCCGGGCCTTCTCGAAGGCCTCGGTCAGCATCCGCTTCTCCGCCTCCTCCCGGGCGCCGGTGAGGTTTTTTCCGGGAACGAGGAGGGGGGCCTCCTCCTCGGGAGTCCGGGGGGAGATCGTGATGTCGAGGTCGGCGGGGGTCACGAAGCGGCCGGTGGCGATGATCACCGCCCGGCGGATCCGGTTTTCCATCTCCCGGATGTTCCCCGGCCAGTCGTAAGTGGCGACCAGGGAGAGGCCGTCCTTCGAGAAGTCGACGATCTCGCTCTTCTGGTACTCGCTCCGGAATTTCTCGAGGAAGTAGCGGGCGAGGAGAAGGACATCCTCCCCCCGCTCCCGCAAGGGGGGAAGCTGGAAGCTCATGACGCTGATCCGGTAGTAGAGGTCCTCCCGGAAGCGTCCCTTCGCCATCATCTCCGGAAGCGGCTGGTTGGTGGCGGCGATGATCCGGACGTCCAGCTTCTTGCCGGTCCGGGCCCCCACCCGCTCCACGATCTTGTCCTGGAGGACCCGCAGGAGCTTCACCTGGAGATCCACCGGAAGCTCGGCCACCTCGTCGAGAAAGAGGGTTCCGCGGTCCGCCGCCTCGAACTTGCCCCCCCGGCTCTCGGTGGCGCCGGTGAAGGCCCCCTTCTCGTGGCCGAAGAGCTCGCTCTCCATCAGGTTCTCGGGGATCGCCCCGCAGTTGATGGCGACGAAGGGACCGTCCTTCCGGGGGCTGGCCTGGTGGCAGGCCCGGGCGAAGAGCTCCTTGCCGGTGCCGCTTTCGCCGGTGATCAGAACCGAGACGTCGGTGGCGGCGATTTTTCTGAGCACCCGGAGCATCTCGCAGATCCTGTCGTTTCGGGTCACGATCCCCAGTGCCTCGGGGGCGCTCTCGGGCACGACCTCGGGAAGGACCCGGGTCTTCCGGGAGAGTTTCGCCCGGTTGTAGGCCCGGGCCACCACCCGTTTGAGCTCCTCGGGGTCGACGGTCTTCTCGAGCAGGTCGTAGGCCCCGAGGCGGACCGCCTCGAGCGCCCGGGGACGCGTGATGTCTCCGCTCAGGATGATCCCGTGGAAAGCGGGATCGGCCTCGGAGAAGAAGCGCAGGAGGTCGACCCCGTCCTTGCCGGAGTCCTGGCCGAGGGAGAGGTCGAGCACCGCGACCGTCGGGTGCTCCCTCAGGAAAAGATCGATCGCGGCGGCGGAGGAGTCCGCGGTCAGGACGGGATAGTCGGGCTTGAAGAGCCAGCCCATCTGCCGGAGCACCGCCGGATCGTCGTCCACGACGAGAAGCGGCGGTGCGGGGGACGATTCGGGTTCGGTCAACGGAGCGCCTCCTGGACAAATGCGGTGCGGGACGCCGCCCCTTCGCCCGTCTCCCTCCGACCGGGGATGTATCGGGAGAGGACGGGGACGAGCGCCCGGAGGAAGCGGACCTCCTGTTCGAGGGCCGCCTCCGGGGTGGTGGTCACCGTCATGGAGACGCGGACCAGGGCCCCGTCGGTCCGGCGCATGAGGAGCGCGTCCCGGATCATATAGTAGCGTCCCAGATATTCGTTTGAGAAGGCCCGTCCACGCTCCTGGTACCAGTAGAGGACCAGCTGGCGCTCGAGCCCCTTCTGGATGAGATCGACGCTCGCCGGAACCGGGGGGCGCCCGGGAACGAGGTCGAGAGGGACGGTTTTGCGCGAGAGGACCGCCCATCCGGAGCTCGGGAGGCAGTTTTCCGGAGAGTGGATGTTCTTTTCCGGGGTCTGCCGGTCGTAGTAGACCCCGAAGAAGAGGATCGCCGGATCCGTCGATCCGGGCTTTCCGTAGAGAATCGAGGCGGTGCCGTCGGCGTTCAGGAGGGCGGCGGTCTTCTTGTCGACCGGGAGGGGAACCCCGGTCCAGTTACCCACCGCCACCGGGAAATTCCCGAGTGGAAGGTGGGGAGGGATTTGGCCGGGGGCGCCGTCCTTTGCGAGCCAGACGAAGCCCGCCCCCATCACCAGAACAGAGAGGAACATATGGAGGGATCTACGCGACACGGGGCACCCCCTTGCGCAAGGCCTGGATGAGGCGGGCGAGCCCCATCAGAACGAGAAAGGCGAAGAGGAAGACGACCCAGCCGGAAAAGAGATGGAAAAATCCTTCGGCGAGCTTCGGGTTCCAGGAGCCCAGGATCCCGACACCGGCGATCCGGAGCATGTTGGCGAAGACCGCCACGGGGATGGCGGAAAGCGCCAGAAGCAGTCCGGGGATCCCGCCGGTCCCGGAGAGCTTCGCCACCAGGACCGAGATGGCCAGAAGGGAGACCAGGGACTGGATCCCGCTGCAGGCCTTCACGACCCCGAGCGAAATATGGGGGAGGTGGATGATGTTGCCCTCCCGGAAGACCGGGATCCCGATCCCGGAAAGGACCGCCGAGGCCCCCTTCGCGGCGATCCCCTGGAGCGGCACCGCCAGGGCGTTGAAGAAGATGTAGGGGAGCGGGATCATGAAAAGAAGATACAGGATCGGGAAGCGGAGCCTCCCGAGGGTCTTCGTCCCCCAGTAGCCTGCCACGAGCCCGGAGACCAGAAAGAGGATCGAGAGCTGCTCCACGTAGAAGAGACCGGAGAGGCGTCCCGCCACGAGGAAGAGGACCCCGACCGCCGTCAGGACGAGCCCCCAGACGGAGGGGGCGTCTCCGGGGGCCGGAAGCCGCTCCCGGTCGAGATAGACCAGGAGGACGAAGACCAGCGGCACGAGAATCCCGTGGGAGTAGGCGGGGATGGTCAGCCAGTCGTCCGCGAGTTTCCGGAAGTTGTCCCAGGAGAGAAGGACCGCCGCGCCCGCCGCCAGAAGGAAGAAGAGACTATCCCTGGACAGGACGGACCGCATGGACACCTTCTCCGGACGATTCTTTCTCGGACTCCCGAGCCACGGTCTCCCGGAGGAAATGGAAGAACTCCTCGGAGAGGTCGGGGCGGTTCAAGGCAAATCGGACGGTGGCCTTCAGGAATCCCATCTTGTCCCCCGTGTCGAAGCGGTCGCCGGCGATTTCAAGGGCGTAGACCGGACGCCGCTCCGCCATGGTGTTCAGGGCGTCGGTGAGCTGGATCTCCCCGCCCACCCCCGGCTTCTGGACCTTGAGGATGTCGAAGATGTCCGGGGTCAGGACGTAGCGCCCGATGATGGCGAAGTCCGACGGGGCGTTTTCCACCCGGGGCTTCTCCACGAGCCGGTCCACCCGGAAGAGGCCCTTCCGGAGTTCGGTTCCGGCGACGATCCCGTAGTGGCTCACCTCGGAGAGGGGGACCCGCTGCATTCCGATCACCGGGGAGCCGAGCTCCCGGTAGGCCTCCAGGAGCTGGGCCAGGCCGCTCTTGGGGCCGTCGAGGATCTCGTCGCCCAGGGCCACGGCGAAGGGCTCGTCGCCAACGGCGAGCTCGGCGCAGAGGACCGCATGGCCCAGTCCCAGGGCCTCCTTCTGCCTGAGATAGAGGATCTGGGCGAGGTTCGTGATCCGCCGGAGTTCGGAGAGGACCGCCGTCTTGTTCTTCTTTCTGAGGACATCCTCGAGCTCGTAGGAGATGTCGAAGTGGTCCTCGATCGCCCGCTTCCCCCGTCCCGTCACCATGACCATCTGCTCGATTCCCGCCTCCACGGCCTCCTCCACCACGTACTGGACGACCGGCTTGTCGATCACCGGGAGCATCTCCTTGGGGGAGCTCTTGGTCATGGGAAGAAAGCGGGTGCCGTGGCCCGCCAGGGGGAAGACGGCTTTTCGGACGGTGGGATGCATGGAGCCTCCTTGGACTCGGTTAGATTCGGAAGATCGCTCGGTTCATAAAAAGCAATTCATATGCCAAAACTCCCGATTCCAGGAGAGGCCGGAGGTCCCGGGCAGGATTCGTCCGACCCTCCCTCCGGAACTCCGATCGATGGGTTGCCGGACAAAAACCGGAGAATCGGCCTGTCAGATTATTTTACAGTTTGTTTCCCTTCCCGGCTCTCCAAAAAAGAATCATTCATCCTTGACCGTTTGACCGTCGCTCTCCGGGCCCCGTTTTTCTCAGATCACCCAGAATCCTTCCATCATCAGCTCCGATTCGAGAAAGGACAGGACGCCGAATACGAGGATCAGGACGCGGGCCAGCTCCGGGAAGCGACGCTGGAGGACGCCCACCCCGAGAAAGACCGGGATCATCGGATAGATGAGCCGCACGGTCGCCTTGATCCCGCTCACGCTGGCCATGAACCACCAGTAGCCTCCGAGAAAGAGGAGGCAATAGAGCGTGAAGCTCCATGGCAAATCCTTGCGCGCGATCCAGATCAGTCCGGCGAAGGCGACCAGCATGAAGAGATTGATCAGGTAGTGGACGTGCATGTCCATGTGCTTCATGCTTCCGTGGGTGATGGCGGCGACGAAGTGGGTCGGGTGGTGATGGGCGACCATGTTCTTGAGAAAGAAGAAATTGTAGACCCTCTGGATCAGGCTCCCCGACTTCTCCCAGGCTTCCTGGACCTTGATGAAGGCGAAGGGATCGTGGAAGGCCGCAAGCTGGTAGAGGAGAAAGAGGGCGAAGCCCGAGAAAGCGGCCGTCCCGAAGAGGGCGAGGGAGGGGATCCGCCCGGCGAGCCGGGAGAGGAGGCTTCCCGTCCCGCTCCGGAGAGCCGTTCCCTGCTCCGCCATCCATTTGACGACGACGGTCAGGCTCAGAAAGACCATGAGAGGTCCGCCGGCCGAGCCGATCCCGCTCCAGAGGGCCGCCCGCCACGTTTTCCCCTCGGCCAGGGCCAGAAGGGCCAGGATCGCCAGAAGGTTCATGAGGGAGACGGGGTAGGCCCGGACGAAGAAGACGTTCCCAGGGTAGAAGAGGTAGGCGGCCAGCGCCGCGGGCGCGACCTCCTCCCCGACCGTCGTCCGGGCCAGCCGGTAGAAGGCGATCGCCGACAGAAGTCCGAAGAGGACGGCCGGGGCGAGGAGCGTAAGGGGATTCGAGAGGGGGAAGACGACGCCCAGGATCCTGAGGACGACGGCGTAAAGGGGAAAGTAGGCGATGTTCTGGATCTGGTGGATGTTCCCGTTCCACTGGTATCCCTGGGTGGCGATACTGGTGAGACGCTTGGCGTCCCACATCGTGGCCAGCACCTGGGTCGTGTCGGAGGAGACGTACTCGAAGCCCCGGACCACGTAGTTCTTCCCGAACCAGATCCCGGCGGCGACGATCCCCATCGCGGCGACATAGAGAAAGACGGGAACGGTCAGCGCCGCGTGCCGGCGAAACCAGTCAAAAAGTCGGGAGAAGGGAAGTGTCCTTCCGGTCGAGGGCATGGAGAGGCCTCCTTGGAAAAAAGGATTATCGGGAGGGCGGGGGAGGCTCCTCCCCTTTCCGGTGAACCTTGCGCACGATGTAGGGGGGGCGCTGCTTGGCCTCGAGATAGATCCGGCCGATGTACTCCCCCAGCACCCCGATGCTGATGAGCTGGAGGCTTCCGATGAAGAGGATCGAGACGAGCAGGGAGGCGTAGCCGGGAACGTCCACCCCGTAGAAGATTGTCCGGAGGGCGATGAAGGAGCCGTAGAGAAAGGCCGCCAGGGCCCCGGCGACCCCCACGTAGGTCCAGATCCGAAGAGGAAGGGTGCTGAAGCTCGTGATCCCCTCGAGGGCGAAGTTCCAGAGCTTCCAGGGGGAGAGCTTGGTCGTGCCCGACAGACGGGGCTTCCGGACATAGCTCACCGTCACGGTCCGGAAGCCGACCCAGGTGAAGAGCCCCTTCATGAACCGCTGGCGCTCCGGGAGCGTCTTGAGGGCGTCCACCACCGCCCGGTCCATGAGCCGGAAGTCCCCGACGTTTTCGGGGATCCGGACATTCGAGAGGCGGTTGTGGATCCGGTAGAAGAGCTCGGCGGTCTTCCTTTTCATGAAGGAGTCGGAGCTCCGGTCGGAGCGGTGGGCCAGCACCATGTCCGCCCCCTTGCGCCACTCCTCGACCAGCACGGGGATAAGCTCCGGCGGGTCCTGAAGATCGGCGTCGATGGGGATGACGGCCTCCCCCTCCGCCGCGTCGATCCCCGCCGTGAGGGCCGCCTCCTTCCCGAAGTTGCGCGAAAGCTCCACCACCCGGAAGCGCGGGTCCCTCCGGGAGAGGGCGACCAGGAGGTCGAGGGTCCGGTCCCGGCTCCCGTCGTCGACGCAGACCACCTCGAAATCGGACTCCGGAATCCCCTCCATGATCGGGACGATCGCCCGGAAGAAGGCGTCGATCCCCTCCTCCTCGTTGTAGAAGGGCACGACGAGGGAGACCGTGCTCCTCCCCGGAGCCCCGGGGAAGGACAGGGACTCCTCCCGGAGCCCCCCGGAACGGAGAAGCGCCGGGCCGTCTCCCGGGCTCCCCCATGGACCGCTCATCGATTTCCTCCTTTCCGGAAGAGGCGAATCGTCCTCATGCCGTCACCCCGCCCCGCACCATGGAAGAAAAGAGCGCGCTCCGCTCCAGGAGTTCCTGGTAGTTCCCGATGTCGGAGACCCTCCCCCGTTCCAGCACCACGATGACGTCGCAGTCCCGGACGGTGGTGAGCCGGTGGGCCACCATGAGGATCGTCTTCTGCCGCGAAAGGGTCGCCAGGGCCTCCATGATCACCGTCTCGGTCAGGTTGTCGAGGGCGCTTGTCGCCTCGTCCAGAACGAGCACCGCCGGATCGTGGTAGAGGGCCCGGGCGATGCCGATCCGCTGGCGCTGTCCCCCCGAGAGGCGCACCCCCCGCTCCCCGATGCCGGTCTCGTACCCCCGGGACAGCTCCGAGAGGATGAAGTCGTGGAGATGGGCGAGCTTGGCGGCCCGGACGATCTTTTCGTCGTCGATCCGGTCCTCCGGGATCCCGAAGGCGATGTTCTTCCGGACGGTGTCGTCGATCAGCATGATCTGCTGGGGGACGTAGCCGATGTTGGCCTGCCACCGTCTTCGGTTTTCACCCGTCACGGGGACATCGTCCACCAGGAGACATCCTTCCGCGGGCTCGAGAAGCCCCAGAAGGATGTCGAGGGTCGTGGTCTTGCCGGAGCCGGTCGATCCCACGATCCCGACCGAGGCGTTGGCCGGAATGGAGAGGGTGAGCCGGTCCAGGACCGCCTCCTCCCGGCCGGGATAGGAAAAAGAGACCCCGTCGAGGCGGATCTCCCTGTGGAAGGGCAGGGGGGACTCGACCGGCTCCGGGACGGGGGGAAGGCGGAAGGATCCCGCCCCTTCCCCCTGGCCGGGCAGGCTTTCGATGTCGTCCACCACCTTGTCGATGGCCGGGAGGTTGAAGCGGATCAGCGCCCAGTTGGCGAAGATCTGCTGGAGGGTCGGCATGAGGCGGTAGCCGGCCAGGGCATAGAGGGAAATGAGGGGAAGGGTCTGTCCGATCCCTCCGCCCATCGAGAGCAGGGCCAGCACGATGACGATGATCCCTCCGAAGGCCAGGGTCTCCATGGCGTACCGGGGAAGCAGCGAGATCATCTGGCTCTTCGACTGGAAGAGCGAGTAGCGCTCGACCGGGGCGGCGAAGAGGTCGAAAAAGGCCTTCTCCCGTCCAAGGATCTTGATGTCCTTGATCCCGGAAAAGCTCTCGGAGGCGATCTGGAAGCGCCGGGAGTTCTCCCGGGAGACCTCCTGGCCGGTCCGGACCAGGGTGCGGCGCACGAGGAGATAGACCGCCACGTAGGCCCCGCCCAGGACAGCGCCCGCCATCAGGGCGATCATGGGGTTGACCCAGACGAGGAGCGCGAGGATGAAGAGGCCGATGGCGGCCCGGGAGAAGACGGTCAGGAGGGGAATGAGGATGTTGTTCACCACCCGGCCGATCTCGAAGAGGGTGGTCTGGGCCAGCTCCGAGGTGTTGCGGTTCAAAAAGAAGAGATAGGGGTGGTTCAGGTAGACGGCGAACATCGTCTTCGAGAGGTCGCGTCCGGCGGCGAAGGAGAAGCGGAGGATGCTCCAGACGGTGAGGGCCGAGACCAGGTTCGAAAGGAGAAGAACCAGGAGGACCAGGCCCCCCAGGGCCATCATGAACGGGGTCGGAGGAAGGGGGATCGCCTGGTGGATCCGGGCGATCCAGCGGTTTTCGAGGGCGAGTTTCGGGTCGACGATCATCCCCATGAAGGGCATGATCGAGGCGATCCCTCCGATCTCGAAGAAGCCCGAGAGGAGGACCAGAAATCCCAGCCCCCACAGGCGCCTCCTGTGGGCGGGGGAGAGGAGCCGGTAGAGGCGTCCGAAGGCGGCGACGGCGGGGGAGGAGGCTGTCATCCCGCCTTCTTCTTCTTTTCGTCGCCCTTTTGGGGCGTGTAGCCGTAGGAGTACTGGATGTGGGGGGATTTCGAGTCGTTGAGCACCGTGCCCATGATCTCGAAATGGTGTTCGGTGAGGATCCCGCCCGTCCGGAGGAAGTCCTTCTCCCGGGTGATGCTGTTCCGGACGACGACGAGGACCCCGTCGACGAAGGAGGAGAGGCCCAGAAGATCGGTCGAGGCCAGGACCGGCGCCGAGTCGATGATTATAAAGTCGCTCTGGAACCGGAGGATCTCGAACCACTTGGAGATCTCGGCTTCGGGATGCTCCGACCAGAAGGAGGGGCCCTCCTTCGGAAGGGTCACGACGGCGATGGGACCCTCGCTCCAGTCGACGGGGCGGGGAGCCCCCCCCTCCCCCTTGGGGAGGAAGACGTCGGCGGAGAAGCTGTTCCAGACCCGGAGGCTCTGCTGGAGGTGGCCCCGGATGGTGTCGCCGTCCACCACGATGACACGGTTGCCGAAATGGGCCATGGTGAGGGCCAGGTTGAGCGAAGTCATGCTCTTTCCCTCGTCGGGGCCGGCGCTGGTCACGAGAAGAACGTGGCCGTTCTGGTGCTTGAAGAGCTTCTTCATGCGGAAAAACATCGACTCGAACTCCTTCTGGAAGATCCAGACCGGCTCCACGTCGGCCTTCTGGTCGACCCGGGGGATCCGGTAGCCGTTCTTTTCCGGAACGAAGCGGGAAGGCACCCGGGGAATATTCGCGAAGTTCGGAAGACCCGAGAGGTTTTTGATGTGGGACTCCCCCTGGACCGGGCGCCGGAAGAAGACGAGGAGGAAGGGCATGGCCACCGCCCCTCCGAGGCCCCCCACCACCCCCATGATCCCGATCTTGAGTCCCTTGGCCATCTCGGGACGGGTGGGACGGGTGGCCGGATCGATCACGATGAGGTTCTCGAGGTTAGAGTCGGCGGTGATCCGGGCCGAGGAGCGCTCCTGCTCGAGGTCGGAGAGGAGCCCCTTGTCCATCCGGATGTTGGATTCCAGGAAGTTCTCCCAGGCCGAGCCCGAGATGTCGGCCTGGCCGTCCGTGCCCGACATCGCGTGAAGGGTTCCGACCTTGCGCTCGAGTTCGTGGATCTCCTGGGTGACCATCACGACGTCGGGATGGGACTCGGTCTCCCGGAGCAGAAGTTCCGCCTTCCGTGCCCGGAGGGCGGTCAGCATCCCGGACTCCTGGGAGAGATAGGAGGAGACGTCGACCGGCTGATGTTTCTTCCCGTTCTTCTTGTTGATCCGGTTCTGGTAGTCGAGGAGATCCTCCTCGCTCTTCTTCAAGAGGCTCCGGGCGTTCAGGATCTGGAGCGAGAGGCTCTTGTCGAGGTCGGCCTGCTGCTCCAGGGCGAAATGGCTCGAGGTCTCCTTGAAGGCGTCGATGTAGGCGTTGACCAGCGAAAGCGCCACGTTGGGGTCGATCGATTCGCCCCGGATCTCGATGATGCCGCCCCGGCTGATGCTCTTGAAACCCATCCGGGCGTTCCGGAGCTCCATCGCCGCGCGCTGGCGTGGATCGACCACGAGGGGGGACTTGCCCAGGGTGGTCCGGACCATGTTGATAATTTTCCCCTGGATGTCGTTGTACTCGGCGTGCTCCTCGAGGTCCCGGAGGGTGTCCTTGGGAAGGTTGTCCACCACCCGGCTCGCCAGATACTGGCTTTTCAAGATCGCGAACTGGATTCCGAGCCCCCGCGGCGTATGGAGGTGGTTTCCGAGGTCCGAGGAAGCGTAGTTGTTCTCCTTGATCAGAACCGTCGCCTTGGCCACGTAGACCGGCTTCTTCTTGAGGCCGACGAAGACCGCCGGGATCAGGACCAGGAAGAAGGTCAGGACCGCCAGGAGCTTGTAGCGCCGGACGGAGAGCCAGACGAGGGAGAGGAGGGTCTTTAAGTCGAGGGACTGCATGGGTCTCCTTGGGTTACCGGCTTCCCTTGCCGAAGAGGATCACCTGGATCGTCTCCATGAAGATCATGAGGTCCAGGAAGATGGAGAGGTTCTTGATGTAGTAGAGATCGTACTCCAGTTTTTTCACGGCGTCCTCCACCGTGGCCCCGTAGCGGTAGCGGATCTGGGCCCAGCCGGAGAGTCCCGGCTTGGTGACGTGCCGGAGGCCGTAGAAGGGGATGCACTTCTCGAGCTCTTCCACGAAGTAGGGGCGCTCCGGACGGGGGCCGATGAAGCTCATCTCCCCCTTCAGAATGTTGAGGAGCTGGGGCACCTCGTCGAGGCGGGTCTTTCTCAGGAACCGCCCCACTTTCGTGATGCGGGGATCCTGCTCCGAGGCCCACTGGGGCGCCCGGTTCTTCTCCGCGTCGACGACCATCGAGCGGAATTTGTAGATCCGGAAGGGCTTGCCGTTCATCCCCACCCGCTCCTGGCTGTAGAGGACCGGGCCGGGGCTGTTCATCTTGATCGCCAGGGCGATGACGGCCCCGAAGGGGGCGAAAAGGATCAGTCCCGCGAGGGCCAGGACCCGGTCCATGAGCCCCTTGACCACGATGGTGATACGGTTTCTCTGGAAGCCGTCCCCCAGCACCAGGTGGCTCGGGTTCACGTTCATGATGTCGATCTTGTTCATGTTCTTTTCGTAGAAGGTCGGCCACTCCATCACCTCGATCCCGTTCATCTTGCACTCCAGGATCTCGTGGATCGGGAGTGTCCCCCGGCGGTCCTTGAGGCTGATCACGATGGAGTGGATCCTGTTCTCGAGGGCGTAGCGCGCGAGGTCCATCTCCTTGAGCCTGGCGGCGTCCACCACCGCCTGGATCCGGATGTTGTGGCGGTAGCGGTTCAGCTCCTCGAAGATCCGGGAGATCTGGCCGGTGCCCAGGATCAGCGTCGACCGCTTCCACTCGTGGATCGGAAGCCGCAGGACCAGGACCCAGCGCCAGAAGGCCACCAGGGCGAGCGTCAGCCCCGTGAGCGCGAGCTCTCCCCGCCATCCCAGCCGCACCGCCGGAACGGCCTTGAGTACAAAGATCCCGAGCCCCCCCAGGAGGACGAAGGCGGCGAGGAGCCGGATCACGTTGCGCCGGTCGACCTCGAAGCTCGCCGCGTCGTAGAGCCCTCCCTGGAAGAAGAGGAAGGCCAGGGCCAGGCTCCAGGCGATCCCCGTGGCATAGGGATGCGGAGGAGAGAGCGCCGGAAAGGATCCGGAAAGGAGCACGAGAGCGCCCATGGCGAGGGCTGCGAAGGCCAGGTCGCCCACGAGCACCGCCAGGACCCCGATCGAGATGTAGTGGTTGAAGAATCGGATCATCGCGTCAGACCTCGTCCGTCCGTGGTTGCCGGGATCTCAGAACATCCGCTGGGGCACGTAGATCAGGTCCCCGGGATGGAGATATTCCTTCGGTTCCGTTTTTTTCTCGTTCTCGATGTGGTCGACGTCGATGTGGACGATCGTCTTGGTCCCGTCCTTCTGCTTCCGGATGATGCGGATCGATCCGGTCGAGGCGAACTGGGTCCAGCCGTGGGCCTGGATCAGGGCCTGCATCACCGTCATCCCCTTGTTGTAGTAGTAGGCCCCGGGGGCGGTCACCTCGCCCATCAGGTAGATCTGGTCGGTCTTCATCGGGACGATGATGACGTCCTGGGGATAGATCCGGATGTTGTTCGCCAGATCCTTTCCCTGGTCGAGCTTCTCGATGGAGAGCGTCCGGGGCCGGTTGTCCCGGATCAGCACGACATGATCCTCGTCTGCCGCGGGACTGGCTCCTCCCGCGAGGATGATCGCCTGGAGCAGACGAATGTTGTGGGAAAATGGGACCGGACCCGTTTTGCCGACCGCCCCGGAAATGTAGAAGAAGTTGTTCCCCATCCCCTTGACCGTGACCGTCACCTCGGGGCGCTTCCGGAAGACCGCCGAGAGGCGGTTGGCGATCCGCCGGGCGAGCTCCGGCCCGGTGTACCCCTCCGCCCGGAAGGTCCCCGCGAGCGGCATGGTGATCGTTCCGTCCGGCAGGACCTCGTAGGCTCCGTTCAGCTTGGGCTCGTCCCAGACATTGACCGCCAGGGAATCCCCCACCCCGATCCGGTAGAGACCTTCGGCCCGGGCATCCGGAAGCAGAAGGACGGGACCAAGAAGATCGTCCACAT
>DAIBSV010000070.1:0-4201 GCA_027415455.1 Nitrospirota bacterium
GTTTGTTAGCTTCAGGGTCGTTGCCGTTGTCGATCAGACGCTGGAGGTTCTTGAGCACGGCGATTACGATGAGGCTGATGGTGGTAAGGCGCTGCTGACCATCGATGTCGTCGAAGGACCTGTCGTCGGCCGACTGCAAGACCAGATAACCCATGTAATGAGCTGTCTCGCCATCGGATTCGAGCATCCCCAGGATGTCCGACCAGAGGTCTTCCCATTCCTCGTTTGTCCAGCTGTAGTCGCGCTGAAACCGGGGAATGCGATAGGTCAGACCGTTGCCGATGAGCTTCCTGAAAGTGTTGTTCTCGGTCTTGAAGTTGGTTGCGGCCATGGCTTGCTCCTTTTCCTGCCCGGGTCCTTCTTCCCGCAGCGCGGCGGTCCCGGAGTCGATCTGCTTCCGGTGGGGACCGTCCTTGCGCCGACCTTCCCTACGGACACTCCCGAATCGCCGCGATCGCCCGGGGTCACCCCTTCGCGAGCCGGCAATAGAAGCGTTTTCCAACCCGCAGGATCTGTCCGTCCGGAACAACGTCGGCGAAGGGATCGGAGACGGGGGCTCCATCGAGATCGACGGCCTTCTGGAGAATCAGCTGCTTGGCCTGGCTCTCCGAGCGGGCCGCTCCGGCGCGAACCATGACGGTCGAAAGACGAACCGGCCAGGGAGCCGGCACAGAAACGGGGGGGATCTCCTCCGGCATCTCCCGCCGGGAAAACTGGCGGACAAAGCGCTCCTGGGCCTCGCGTGCCTGCTCCGCCCCATGGAAGCGGGTGGTGATCTCGAGCGCGATCCTCGCCTTGGCGTCGCGGGGATGGGCGGCCCGGATCTCCCCCTCCGGAATCGCCGTGAGGAGAAGCGCGTAGGAGGCCATCGCCTCGTCGGGAATGGACATGATCTTTCCGTACATCTCGAAGGGCTCGTCCAAGATCCCCACGGCGTTCTTCAGGCTCTTGCTCATCTTCTTCTCACCGTCGAGCCCCACCAGGAGCGGAAGGGAGAGCACCACCTGGGGGTCCTGGCCGTAGGATCGCTGAAGATCCCGGCCCACGAGGAGATTGAAGAGCTGGTCGGTTCCGCCGAGTTCGACGTCGGCCCGGAGCGCCACCGAGTCGTATCCCTGGATCAGGGGGTAGAGGAGTTCGTGGAGATGGATCGGAAGCGACTGGTCCATGCGCCGCCTGAAGTCCTCCCGGTCGAGAAAATGCGCCACCGTCTGCCGCGCCGCGAGCCGGATCATTCCCTCGACCCCCAGGGCTTTCATCCACTGGCTGTTGAAGACCACCTCGGTCCTGGCCGGATCGAGGATCCGGAAGACCTGCTCCCGGTAGGTGGCGGCGTTCGCGGCGATTTCGGCGTCGGTCAGGGGTTTTCTTATCTCGGAGCGACCGGTGGGGTCCCCGATCATGCCGGTGAAGTCCCCGATCAGGAAGAGGACCTGGTGGCCCAGATCCTGGAACTCCCGAAGCTTCATGAGAAGCACCGCGTGGCCCAGATGAAGGTCCGGCGCCGTCGGGTCGAATCCCGCCTTGATCCGGAGAGGGATGCCCGACGCCCTGGATTTCTCGAGTTTTTTGAGGAGGTCTTCGGGAGAAACGAGCTCGATGGCACCGCGGGAAAGACGGTCGAGAGATTCCCTGGGAGAGAGCGTCATGAAACGGTCCTTTGTCCTTTCAAGGATAACGGGCGATCAGTCCGGTAGTTTGTCTGATAAGGGTCTCCGGGACGGAATCGCCAGGGAGAGGTCGGCCCAGTAATCCTCCGGAACGACCGGAAGAAGGGTCGGATCGACCATCTCGGAATAACGGCCCGACCGGGCGAGAAACGGCGTCTCCTCCCGAAGGGAGGGAGCGTGGCCCGGGGCGAGGAGCGTCCTGGCTGCGGGGGGCTCGATCTCCAGGGAATCCGGAACGAGAAATGGAAAGAGGGACATCCCGTTCCAGCGATCGACCCAGCGCCCCATCTCCTCCTGGACGTCGTTACCTTCCGGGGCGGGGATTGTCAGACGCGCCCGTCCATTCTCCTCGCGGATCAGGAAGGAAGCCTTTCCGGGAGCGTCCCGAAGAAGAAGACAGGAGGGCCACAGAGGGGAGACCCGATCCGGGAGAAGGGCGCATCGCGCCGACACCAGCGGTCGCTCGGGGGTTCCGGTGAGCGCCAGGACCCGGTCGAAAGAGCGCTCCTGACCGACCAGCGTGAAGCCTCTGCCCTTTTTGGCCTTTTCAATCTCCGGAAGACCCGGTCCGGATGGAAGGACTTCGACCCCCTCGAGTTCCTGGGGAGCCGCTCCCCTGGCAAGTCCCCTCCCCCGGGACTCGATCAGATGAACCAGAAGGCGCAGGGATTCGGGGTCGTCGTGTTTTTTCCCGGAAAGTCCCGCGAAGGGGAGAATATCCTCCAGAAACTCTTTCCATGGAGGAAGTGCGGGGACAGCTTTCTTCCGAATCGCCCGGGGAAGGGACTCCTTCTGGCGTTCCGGCTCCAGAAACCAGTCGATGGTTCGCTGGCCCAGTGAGGCCCGCACGGAGGTCTTGCGGTAGCTCAGGAGGATCCGCCCATCGAGCTCCGGAGAGAGCGCCGTTTGGAGGATCTCACGCCCGGGGAAAAAGCGTTCTTCCTCTTCAGGAGACGGAAGGGGCCCGGACAGAAGGCATCCCACCAGCCGGTGGCAGGTCCCGAGATACAGGAGCAGCGGAAGACCGGGGGTGGCAGAAACGGCATCCGTCCCCACGGAATAGCCGCTTTCCGTCTCAACGAGGGGGACTATTCCCTCCATCCCCCCCAAAAGAAAACCCGGTCCGCACAGCTCCCGATTCACCACCAGAGTGGGAACGTACCCCCGGACGGCGGCGAGCCGGGCGGCCAGAGCCGCCCCCGGACCTCGACCGACGATCAGGAGAGTGGGCGCCGCCATGGGTTATCCCACAATCTCGACGGTGGAGAAGAAGTAGGGGATTTCGAAGCGGGCGGTCTCCGCCGAATCCGATCCGTGGACCGCGTTATATTCGATCGATTCGCCATAGAGGGCCCGGAGAGTCTCCTTTTCGGCCTTGGCAGGGTCGGTGGCGCCCATGAGCTGGCGATGGGCCAGAATCGCGTTCTCCTTCTGCAGCACGACCAGGATCACCGGTCCGCTGACCATGAAGTCGACCAGGCTCGCAAAAAAAGGACGTTCCCGATGGACGGCGTAGAAACCCTCGGCCTCCGCCTTCGACAGGAGTCGCGTCTTGAGGGCGCATATCCGGAACCCTTCCTTTTCGTAGCGGGCCAGGATCGCTCCCGAGAACTTCTTCCGGACCGCGTCCGGCTTCAAGATCGCCAGTGTCTGTTCCATCATTCCCATTGCTCCTTCATGGTTTGGGCCTTCTCCCACGGGGGATCTCAATCGGCCATTTTTAAAAACCCCGAATTCCATATGCAAAACAATTCATTATAACCATCGAGCCTTCCAGCTTCAATTTTTTCTCATCCTCGCATCCCCGAATCCGCGACAGAGATTGTCCTCCGTATATCTAGGAAGAAACGAAAGATCTCTTGAACCTCCTGCCAGAGTCAGGAAAAAACATCGACGCATCGTGAATTTCGAACACACGAATCCTCTTTCAGTACGGGACCGGAAATCCCATCTAAACAGTGGATCCCGCCCCCGGTCTCATTTTTTTCTTTTTCCCTCGCTTGAGTCTTTTCCGTTCGTCCCGGAGGACGAACGGGATTCGTTCCAGCCTGATTATTTCCGAACGTCTTTCTGCTGACATTCGATGTTTGATGCATTAGCATCAGATGTATGAGGACAACGCTCAACATCGACAACGACGTCTTGCAGGCTGTCAGCGATCTTGCCCGCCGTCAGAAGAAAACGAGGGGACAAGTCATTTCCGAACTTGTCCGGAAATCATTGAACGCCGTCCCGGAAAGCACGAAAAAATCGGAACCCCAGTCCTGCTTCGGGTTCCGTCCCTTCCCAAAACGGGGCGGGATCGTGACCAACGAAACCATCGATGCACTACGAACAGACGACGCCTATTGATGCGCTCCCTCCTTGACATCAACGTCATCATCGCCCTGCCGGATACCGACCATACGCTTCATGAAACCGCCGTCGGATGGTTTTTCCCGTCACGGACAAACCGGGTGGGCCTCCTGTCCGGTGACCCAGAACGGGACGATTCGGATCATGTCGAGCCCGGGCTATCCGAACAGTCTTCC
>DAIBSV010000070.1:4301-9680 GCA_027415455.1 Nitrospirota bacterium
GGGTGGGCCTCCTGTCCGGTGACCCAGAACGGGACGATTCGGATCATGTCGAGCCCGGGCTATCCGAACAGTCTTCCCTGTTCACGCGATCATGGAGCGTCTCTCCCAAGCGTGCGCGGCTCCCTTTCACGAATTCTGGGCCGACGACATCAGTCTTCCGGATAACACTGTCGTCGAGCCGACACGGATTTTCGGACAGAAACAGCTCACGGAGCTTTATCTCCTGGCACTTGCCGTCCACCATCGGGGCAGGCTCGTGACCGTCGGCGACGCGATCCCTCTCGAAGCGGTCAGAGGATTTCAAAAGCGCTCCCCCGTTGTCCTCTGACCGCGGCCTCTCGTAACCGGGTCATTCCCCTGCTCCTCCGGTCACGGCCCTTGATTTATTGGCGAGGGGGTCTAGAATGGAAGACGTGATGCGACCCGCGAGGAGGAACTCCGGTCCGTCCGTTTATCCCACAAACCCCGCTTCCCGGCGCCGACGCTGTCACGACGGAGCCCGTCCCACCGGATCCTTGTTCCCCGACTTCCTCCGACCCTCCCTTCCGGCCACTGGACGCACTCTTCCCTCTGCAGCCAGAACCCCGGAAGCCCTCAAGATACTGAAGGATCGATCCCATGTGCACGGAAAACTCTTCTTCTCCTGCTCCCCTCATTCCCTTCCCGAAAATCGGCGCTCCCGCCGTTCCCCCGACCTTTGCCGACAACTCCACGATGGATATCGCCCGTCTCGGAGCGGAACTTCCGGTCGTGCGCCCACAGATGGTCGACTTTTTCTACCCCGAGTCGATCTTTCCGACACGACGCGTCGGAGAAGTGGCCGGGTTCGACAGGATCCGGGACCTTGTCCTCCGGCATCACGACCTGATCTGGAGCAGTCCTCTCCGCCCGATCTTCGGGGAGGACGAAACGCACTTCCGGATGGCGGCCGAGCGGACGGCCCGCTTCCATGTCGAGGTCTGCGGCGGCGAGAAGTCCTACACCAGCGAACGGGGACAGCCCCGACTCCGATCCCGCCACTTTCCCTTCACCATCACGGAAAAAGACCGGGAACTCTGGCTCGAGCTCTACATCCAGGCCCTGATCGAGGTCCGCTTTCCCGGGGAGGTCATCGAGGAGTACTGGCAATGGATCGAATCCCTATCGATCCGAATGATCAACCGGCGGACGACCTTCGAGCCTCCGAGGCGTTTTCCCTTCGCGAGCGTCCGGCATCGTTTCGAGGGATGAGCGCGGGGACGCCCGGAATGAGGAAAGACCACGCTCCCCTTCCGTTGGGGAACGGCGCCAGGGGTCGGAAGAATGAGTCAGGAAAAGTCTGGAAGGGGGAAGGAAGGATTGGCGGCTCCGGAAGGAGAAATCGCCGGGAGATCAGAGGAAGCGCCGGCGTGGCCCGGCCCTCTCCGGGCGGGGGCGGTCGACGATCACGCCGATCTCGTCCACCAGGAACTGGAGCCGCGTGTTCAGGGCTGCCACGGCGTTAAGCCATTGGGCCCTCCGAACATGGAGGTTCTGGCAGTCCTCCTTATATTGGGCGATGAAGCGGTGCATTCGTTCTGACTCCGACCGAAGGGCGTCCCTTTCCGAGAGAAGAACATCCCACCTCTTTCGGGTCTCCTTGAGCCCTTCCAGGACGAAGGCGTTTTTTTCGAGAAGGGCGTTGTACTCCCTGACCGATTCGACGATCCGACCAATGTCCTTGCGACCGAGCACACCTTCTCCCTCTGGCTCCCTCTGGGGACCGAACCCCGACCCGTCATCCGGCCAGGATTCCGGTCATTTTTTGCCCTTGCGCCGATCCGTCTGTTCGAAATCCGCAAAAAAGCTCTCCAGAACGACAAGAATTTCGGCATGGGCCGACCGGTGCTCCCGAAGGGCGCGTTCCTTGATGATCCGGTAAAGAGGGTCGTTGAGGCGAAGAGTCATGCGTTTCATGAAAGAATTTTAACATGCCTGACATAGATGTCAACGTTCATTCTAAACATATATGTTTTAAATTTAAACTTACATAACATAAAAAAAATATATCAACAATAAGCTTAACGGACACATTCGCCTCCGCTCAGAGCCCCAAGGCCCGGGGCCCGAGGTCGGCCTCCGTCTCTCGCAACTTCAGGGGATCGCGCCGGCTTCTCCGGGTCTTCCGAAAAGATATCCCTGGTAAAACATCTCTCCGATTTCTTCGAGAATCCTCCTTTGCTCCTCCGTCTCGACTCCCTCCGCGATCAGGGTCTTGTTCAGGGTCCGCCCCATGGACACGATCGTCCGCACGATTTCCCGGTCGTTTTCGTCTCCCTCCAGATTCCGGATGAAGGACTGGTCGATCTTGATCGTGTCGATGGGAAAGTCCCTGAGCGATCGGAGAGAGGAGTATCCCGTGCCGAAGTCGTCGAGGGAGAAATGAATCCCCCTCTGCTTCAGGGTCTCGAAGGAGTTTGCGATTCCGGCGTCGGGAACGAGGAGGAGGGACTCCGTGATCTCGAGGACGACAAGGGAGGGCGGAACTCCGGTTTCCTCCAGAATTCCAATCACGGACTCACAGAATTCCTCCTCATGGAACTGGCGGGGGGAGACGTTGATGGCGACCCTCCGGGGCCGCCCGGCATCCGCCCATTCCCTGGCCTGACGACAGGCCATTTTCATGATCGCGCGGCCAAGGGGAAGGATGAGTCCGGTCTTCTCGGCCACCGGGATGAAGCGGGAAGGAGGAACCGTCCCCCATTCGGGGTGGACCCACCGGGCCAGGGCCTCGACGCTCCTGAGTCTTCCGGAGGAATCCACCACGGGCTGATAGTGGAGAAAGAACTGTCCGCTCTCGAGCCCCTTTAGCATTTCCTGCTCGGTCAGGAGAAGTTCCTGGACGGCCCTGTCCTGGGCGGGATCGAAGAAACGAAAGGTTCCCCGTCCCCCCTCCTTGGCCTGATAGAGCGCGATTTCCGCCGTCCTGAGCAACTCCTCCGCGGTGGTGCCGTCGTCGGGGAAGAGGCTCACGCCGATGCTCGCGCCGAGTTGGATCGTTCGTCCGTCCGCGGCGAAGGGAAGATGGAGCGCCTTTCTGATCCGTTCGATGAGGGCCAGAGTGGCGGATTCGATCCCGTCCGGGCCTCCTCCGGGAAGAGCCAGGACAAACTCGTCGCCTCCGAGCCTTGCGACGAGCGATTCCGCCCTGAGGATTTCCGAAAGCCGCGCCCCCGCCTCCTTCAGAATCCCGTCCCCCAGAGCGTGGCCCAGGGTGTCGTTGATCGTCTTGAACCGGTCGAGGTCGACCAGAAGGACGGCGACCCGGCTCCGGCGGTCTCCGAAAAGCGTTCTCTCGAGCCTTCGCATGAAAGCCTGGCGGTTCGGAAGGCCGGTCAGGGGATCGGTGGTGGCGAGGTACCGGAGCCTCTCCTCCGCCGCCTTCCTTTCCCCGATGTCGAAAAATATTCCGATATGGTTTTTGATCCGGTCTCCCTCCTTCAATACGACGACGGAAAGCCACTGGGGATAGATCTCCCCGTTCTTGCGCCGGTCCCAGATCTCCCCTTCCCAGACTCCCCGAGTCCGGATCTCCTTCCACATCACCCGGTAGAACTCCGTATCGTGGCGGCCGGAGGCGAAAACCCTGGGATCCTTTCCCAGGACCTCCTCCGGAGCATAGCCGGTGATGGCCGAAAAGGCCGGATTGACGCGGAGGATCCTGTTTTCGGCATCGGTGATGGTGATGCCGAAGGGACTTGCCCGGAAGACGAGTTCGGCCAGAGCCCTTTCCTCTTCGGAGCGGAGGCGTTCGGTCGCGTCCCGACCCACGACGACGAGGGCCTTTCGCGTTCCGTCTTCGTTGAAAAGGGGGATCTTCCGGGTTTCGATGATGTGGAGGGCTCCGTCGGGGGTCGTCACCGGCTCCACCGCATCGGTCGAAACGCCGCGGCTCCAGGCCCGTTCGTCCGCGACGAGGCATCCCAGATGGGCGTCGGCCAGAAGAGGGTTCAGAAGGGCCATCTCCTGCTCCGTCTTTCCGATCCAGTCGGTCCGCCCCACGAGACCGAAGAGGGAGAGTCCCGCCCGGTTCACCAGCCGCCAGGCCCCCCGGGCGTCCTTGAGCCAGACGCCGTCCGGGAGAGCCTCGATCAGGGTCTCCATCTCCATCGCCGCCAGCCGGTTCTCCTCTTCGAGGCGGACCCTCTTCGAGATGTCCCGGGCCGCCCCGAAAAGCTCCGACGGAAGCCCTGCGGCATTTTTCCGGATCGTGGCGCGAACCGTGAAATGGCGGGAAGCTCCTCCGGGGAGGGTTGCCCGCAGATCGAAGGAGAGGGTCTCCCGGCCCTCCCCGAGGGCGGCCTGGACGGCGGCCCGGGCCGTCTCCCGGGCCGCCTCGTCGAACAGCCCCCCGAAAGCCCCGGAGCCGGACTGGAGGAGTTCCTCCGGGGAAAGGCCGAACTCCCGGATCGCCGGACTCACGAAGGTCAGGGCATCTTTTTCGAAAGAGTAGACGAACAGGATTTCCGGGACGGTGTCGACGATCTCCAGAAATTTCCGCCTCTCCGCGGAGACCGTCTCGATCAGCTCGTGGCGCTCGAGGGCGAGCCCCGTGGAGCGGGCGATGGTCCGGACCATCGGAAGATGCTCCTTGGCGAAGAGGGTCCGGTCGGAGGAGGAGACGAGGGCCAGGACGCCCCTCTTCGTCCCCGAGTAGACGAAGGGGACGATGGCGCCGCACTTAAGTCCCAGGGAAAGGAAGGCAGGAAGCGGGCTCGGAAACCTGTCGTAGTCCCGGACGATGATTCCCTCGTCTTTCCAGAGCGCCGCTCCGGCGGCGCCCTGATCCGCAGGGAACGGGGCGTTCCACCGGTCGTCCATGGCCTTGAACAGTCCGAATCGCCACCGGAAGGCCAGACGGTTTTTTTCCGCATCGTAGAGGGCGACCAGCGCTCCGTCCGCCCCGGTGAGGTCCATCGCGCCCCGGAGGATGCCCTCGATCAGGGGATCGATGTCCACCGACCGCTCGAGATGGCCGAGCGTCTGGTCGACGACGGCGTCCTTCATCTCCAGGATCTCCCTGAGGGAGGACTCTCTCCTCTTCTTTTCCGTGACGTCTTCGAGGACGAGGACGACCGCGATCGCGCCGCCCTCCGGGATTTTCGAGGGTAATGCCTGGATCCGGTAGGACCGCCCGTCCCGCGTCCGGACCGATCCCTCCGATTCCTTTCCCGTGGAGAGGACCGTCCGGCTGACCTCGAACGGCCCGCCCTCCTCGGGAACGAGAATGTCGTGGTACGGACGCCCCAGGGCCTGCCGCGGGTCGGCCCCGGTCCGGGCGAAGAAGGCCCTGTTGGCGAAAATCAGGCGGAAGCCGGAATCGTGGACCAGAAAAAGGTTGGTCCGGGCATCGACGAACCG
>DAIBSV010000071.1 GCA_027415455.1 Nitrospirota bacterium
ACGGCTACAACATCATCGGCGCCCGGGGGGCGATGCGCCGGGACCGGGATCTCCTGGCCCGGGAGCGGGCCTCCCTCGTCCGGGAAATCTCGGCGTGGGCGCAGGGGAAGGACTTTCCCGAGATCCATCTGGTCTTCGACGGCTATCCCACCGACCGGGATCTTCTTCTGACGGGCTCCGGGACCGTCCGGGTGGTTTTTTCGGAGGGGGCGGAAAATGCCGATGCGGTGATCGTGGCGCTGGCGGGCCGCTTCCGGGAGCGGGCGGCGGTGGTGAGTTCAGACCGGGAGGTGATCCGGGAGATCGCAAGGCTGGGGGCGGAGCCGGTCTCCTCCCGGGACTTTCTCGCGCGGCTCGGCCGGGCCGGGGAGAGATCGCCGGTCCGGCCCTCCGCCCCCGGGGCCGACTCCGGGAAGGGGGACGAGGAGCCCCCGCCCCCCTCCTACGGGAAAAAACGCGGGAACCCCCGGCGGCTCTCCAAGAAGGAGCGGGCTCAGAGAAGGCTCCTGGACAAGTTCTGAGCGGCCTTTCCGCAGAGTCCCAGGACCCTGTCCACCATCGTCTCCCCGATCTCCCCCAGATCGGCCAGGGCGCCTGGTCCGTGGCCCGGAGACTCCCATTTTTGCGGGTCGACCGCCTCCGCAAGCCTCCGGTGAAAGAGGTCGTGGTGGTTCCGGACCTCTGCGAAATCCTCCCCCGCCTTCTCCCCCAGAAGTCTCTGCGTATAGTCGATCCAGCGGCAGACCAGGCACCGGTCCCGGGCCTCGCTCCATCCCGTCCATTCGTCCACCTCCCCGGGATTCCTGGGAAGTCGCCGGCAGAGATCCCGGGCGGCCCGGGCCACCATCAGGAGCGAGAGCTCCTCCATGTCGAACTCGGGCCACCGGAGGGCCTCGGTCCAGGCGGCGGGAGTCCGGAATCCGGAAATCCATCCGGGAACCTCCCCGGGGGGGAGCGGAAGGGAGAGAACGGCCCCCTGGAGGACCGGACAGCCCAGGTGGGCCAGGATCTGGCCCTCCGCCTCGCTCTCGGCTCCCTTGGCCACCGGCCGGATCAGAAGCATGCGGGCCGTCCGCAGGAGGTTGGCGACGACGGCCAGGTCCTTGGGGTCCTCCATCAGGTTCCGGATGAAGCTCCGGTCGATCTTCACCTCGTCGATATCGAGCTCCTGGAGGGTCCGGATCGAGGCCTGCCCCGTTCCGAAGTCGTCGAGGCTCACCCCGAGCCCCAGGCTCCGGCATCCCGCAATCCCGCGCCTGGCCCGGACAGGGTCTCTCAGAACCTCGGACTCGGGGACCTCGAGCAGGATCTCCGGGGCCTTTGGATCCTCCTTCCTCCGGAGAAGGGCAGGAATCTCCCGGAGCTGGGAGACGAATTCCTCGGAGAGAAAGTGGCGGGCCCCGATGTTCACGCTCATCCGGAGGGGAAGCCCCGCCTCGCGCCAGCGCTCCTGCTGGGCCAGGGCCTCGGAGAGGACAAACCGTCCCAGGGCCGCCGTGAGGTTCGAGGACTCGACGACCTCGATGAAGGCGGAGGGGAGGAGGAGGCCCCGCTCCGGATGGTTCCATCGGACCAGGGCCTCGACCCCGGCGATCCCTCCGGTATGGAGGTCCACCTGGGGCTGGTAGTGGAGAAAGAGCTCGCCTGACACAAGGGCCCGGGAGAACTCCTCCCGGACGTGCTGGGCCTTTCTGGCCTTCTCCTCCATCTCCGGCTCGAAGAGGGCCCAGGTATTGCGCCCCCGCCCCTTGGCCCGGTAGAGGGCCAGGTCGGCGTGAGCGAGCAGGGTTTCGGGACTGGCCGGATCCTCGGGAAAGAGGACGATCCCCAGGCTCCCCGATATCTGCACGGGCGGGAAGGGGCCCGGCCCCAGCTCGAAGGGCTCCCGGAGAACGGCCAGGAGACGCTCGCAGAGGCGGGGAAGAATCCCGGGGGAGGCTCCCCCCAGAAGGAGCCCGAACTCGTCACCTCCCAGGCGGGCCAGGGTGTCGGTCGACTTCAGGACCCGTTCCAGGCGTCGGGCGACCTGGGTCAGGAGGCGGTCTCCCGCCGCGTGGCCCAGGGAGTCGTTCACCTCCTTGAAGTAGTCGAGGTCGAGGATGCCCGCCGCGAAGCCTTCCCCGGAGCGTCTGGCCTTCTCCCAGGCCGCGTCGAGGCGCTCCCGGAAGAGCCCCCGGTTCGGAATCCCGGTGAGGAGGTCGTGGCTCGCGAGGTAGGCGATCCGCATCTCCCCCTCCTTCCGGTGGGAGATGTCGGAGAAGATCCCGATGTAGTGGGTGACCTCTCCCCCTTCCGTGAGGGAGAAGATGGAGAGCCATTCGCAGTAGGACTCCCCCGAGCGCTTCCGGTTCCAGATCTCCCCCTCCCATCCTCCCGTGCGCGCGATCGCGTCCCACATCGCCTCGTAGAAGGCCGGATCCTGCCGGTCCGACCGGAGGATCCGGGGCGTCCGGCCCAGCGCCTCCTCCCGGAGGAATCCGGTGATCCGGGTGAAGGCGGGGTTCACCTCCACGATCCGGCGGTTTTTGTCGGTGATCATGATCCCCTCGCCGGTGTGTTCGAAGATCCGGGCGTAGCGCTCCCGGATCTCCTCGTCCTTTCGCCGCTCGGTCACGTCCCGGGCGGCGATGACCAGCCCCTTGCGGGATCCGTCCTCGTGGAAGAGGGGAATCTTCGAGACCTCGAGCACCCGGGGCTCCCCGGAGGGGTCCGGGAGGGGTTCGAGGCCGGAGAGGGGACCTTTCGCCTCCCACGCGCGGGCGTCGGAACGATGGCAGGACTTGAAGACCTCCTCCAGGGCGGGATTCTGCTGTGCCAGCTCGAGGTCGGTCCGGTCCTGCCACTCGCCCGGGTCCCCCAGGGCGAAGAGCCGGCGGCCCGCCGGGTTCACCGTCTTCCAGCGGCCCTCTCCGTCCTTGAAGAGGATGGAATCGGGGAGATGGTCGATGAGGGTCGCGAGCCGCTCCTCCGATTCCTCCCGCAGGCGCAGGGCGTCGATCCGGTCCAGGGCCAGGGAGATAAGGCGGGAGGTTTCGACGACGAGCTCCCGGATCTCGGGGGAAAAGCGGCCGGGGACGTCGGAGACGACGGCGAAGACCCCGATGATGGCCCCGCCCCGGAAGAGCGGGCAGAGTCCGGTCGAGCGGAAGGAGAGAGCCCGGTAGTCCCGGGCCCGGGAAGAGATTCCTGCGGCTTCGTATTCCACGTCGAGGTTGTTGATGAAGACGGGCTCCCGGCTGTTGAAGCAGCGGACCGCGCCGGTCCGGGCGTCCATGGATGCCGGGTCGAGGGAAAAGGCGAGCGGGTGGCGGCTCCTGTCGCTTTCGGGGTCCTCGATGTGGTGGACGCCCAGCCGAAGAAAGTCGCCCTGGCGTTCGTAGAAGCCGGCCGCGATGAAGCCCGCATGTTCGATCAGGATGCGGATCGTTCCTTCGCGAAGCGTCGCCTCGTCGGGACGGGCGAGGATCAGGGTGTTGACCGCGGAGAGGGCCCGGTAGAGGCGGGAGACGACGGCGAGCCGGTTTTCCGTATGGGAGAGGCGGTCCCGGAGGGAGGACCGGGCGAGAGAGTCTTCGAAAAGCCGGGCGAGGGAGGCGTCGAGAGAAGGGTTTTTCTCCCTGTCGGGCCGGACCTCCCCTGAAAATTCCAGGAGCAGGACCGCCTCGACCCCTCCGTCGTTACGGAGGGGAAGGGCCGCCGCCCGGACTCCCTCTCCATTCTCCGGGCCGGGATCGTCCCAGGGGGAGAGCGCGCTCTCCTCGATCCGGAGGGGCGCCCCCTTTTCGAAGACGGCCCTCGCCAGGGTCTCGAGAGGTTTCGGGAGGGGGTCCGGGCCGGGATCGGCCGCGGTCTCTTCGGAGATCTCCCCCCGGAAGACGAGACGGGTCCTCCGGGCGCCGGTCAGCGCCCGGGCGCCCGCGAGAAGAATCTCGATCTCTCCCCCGGGGTCCTCCCCCGGGGCGGGGGAGAACCCCGGCCTATTCGCGGCCCTTTCCGGGCCGTGCGATTCGGAATCCATGGGGCCGGGCCTTTCTCGTGAAAGGGAGGCTCCTCTTTCCTCCGGCCTCGGGAAGAGAAAGACGGAGGAAAGAGGGCCGTCGGCGCTTGTTCTTTAGTCGCGACCTGTGGTAGTTTTTGATTGTCGATTGAAGATTGAATTGTCGTTATGGCCGGATGTCAGGGCTCGGCCTAGCCATCCTAGCGAAATCCGGGAATCGGGTAAACGGCAGGTCTGAAATCATTTTTCAGAGTCCGGGGCGGAGGGCCGGGGGAGCCGTCCCAAGACCGCCCCCGGTCCGGAGGGGAAGGACCATGGTGGACCCGCCTTTGTCTCGCCTTCGTCTCCTGGGGTTTCCCACCGTCTTCCGGGACGGGCGGGACCACTCCGTTCCCGTCGTCGACAAGCCCTGGGCCCTCCTGTTCTACCTCGCTCTGGAACGGGGCCCCCAGCCCCGGGAGGCTCTTGTCCCCCTTCTCTGGCCGGACAAGAGTCTCCGCGCAGGCCGCGCCAATCTGAGCGCCACTCTCTACACCCTGGGCCGCTGGTTCGGCCCGGCCCTTCCCCTCGACAAATCCCCGGACGCCCTCGCCTTCCGCTCCCCCCTGTCCGGCCAAACGGAGGATCCGGTCGATGCGGTGGAATTTTTCTCGGACCGTGCCCCCGCCTCCTGCGACCGTCTCCACGACCCGGCCTTCTGTCCCGACTGCCGCGCTCTTCTGGCCGGACGTCTCGCCCTCTTCCGGGGCTCCTTCCTCGAGGGGGCCTTCCTGCGTGCGCCGGAGCCCTTCCTCCGCTGGACAGAGCTTGTGGGGACAAGGGTCTCCGCCCGGAGGGAGGAGCTCCGGCGGCGTCTTGGGGATCCCGGTCTTTCGGCCAGGGTCTCCCCCTCCCTTTCCGGCCCTTTTCTGGAGCGCCGCCAGATCACCCTTCTCGCCTTCCTTCTCTCCGCTCCTTCCGATCTTGAGCCCGAAGAAAGGCTCGAGGCGGAGCGGGCCTGGCGCCCTGCGGCGGAATCGCTCCTCAGAACCGGGGGAGGATGGCTTCTGCCGTCCGTCGAGTTTTCCCTTCTCGCCGCCTTCGGCTTCCCGAAGGCCCGGGAGGAGGCGGCGCCGGGGGCCTTCCAGGCGGCCCGGGCAGTCATCCGGGCCTTCCGGGAGCTGGCGCCGGAAGGACTTGAAATCCGCGCAGGCCTTCATGCGGGGGAGGGCACGGTCGACTGGTCCCGGAACTCTCCCGACGCGACCGGAGACCGGACCCTCGAGGCGGGTCGGGTGGCCCGGGAAGCCCCGTCCGGGGAGATCGCCGCGAGCGACGCGGCCGTCCGGCTCCTTTCCCGCGTCGCCCGGGCGATTCCGCTCGGGAAGAGCGTTCCCGACAGGACCGGCGGGAAGATCGATCTCTTCCTCCTTGCGGAGGGGGTACCCCCGGAGACGGGAGGCGAACGTCTCCTGGTGGGCCGGGAAGAGGAGCAGGCCCGCCTCCGGGAACTCTGGACGGAGGTGGGCCGGGGGATCTCCCGGACGGTCTGGATCGTGGGGGAGGCCGGTCTCGGGAAATCCTCCCTGACCGGAGCCATGGCGCGTCTGGTGGCGTCGGGGGCCGAGATTCCGGCGGGAAAGGTTCGGAACTATTGCTGCCGCCCCGGATCCCGGGAGATCCCCTGGGATCCGGTGGCCCGGGGGCTTCGCCGCGACCTGGAGTTCGAAGGCGAACGGCTGATTCCCTCCGAGCGCCGCTACCGGGCGGAACGCCTCCTTCTCTCCCTGGATCTGCCCGTGTCGGAGACCCTTCCGGTCCTCCTCCATCTTCTCGAGGGTCCCGGTCCCTGGTCGGGCGATCTTCTTCGCCATCCCCCCGAGGGACTGGGGCCGAAGATCGAGCGCCTCCTCCTCACGATTTTCGCCCGTCCGGAGGGGGACCTCCCGCTTTTTCTGGTGGTCGAGGACCTTCACTGGGTCGACCACGCCACGGGAGAGCTTCTCCGGAAATGGCCGCTCCGCAAAGAGGGTCCCCCCGTCCTTCTTTTGCTCACCGCCCGGGAGAAGTCCGCCCTGACCTCCCGCCTTCTTCCCGAGCCCGATCTCATCCTTCCTCTTCGCCGGCTCGACCGGGGGGCCAGCCGTCTCCTGGTCGAGTCGATTTCCGGGGGATCCCTTCCGCAAAGGCGCCTCCGGGAGATCCTCGATCTCGGGGAGGGGGTTCCGCTTTTTCTCCGGGAGCTCGCCCGCTCCGGTTCGACCGACCGTCTTCCCGCCACGGTCCGGGATCTTTTGGCCTCCCGCATCCCCGATCCGGGAGAGGACCGGGAGATCGTCGAAGCGGCCGCCTGCCTGGGCGGGCCCTTCGAGTGCTCTCTCCTCGCGGCGGTCGTGGCGGCCCGGGCCGGCCTCCCTCTCTCCGTCGACAGGGTCCGGGAGCGCCTCTCTCTTCTCGGAGAGCAGGGAATCCTCGAGGAGGACCGACCCGGCTCCGACCCGGTCTTCGATTTCACCCATGCCCTTCTCCGGGAGGCGATCGTGGCGGCCCTCCCTCCCGGACGCCGGCGGGCGCTTCACGGCATCATCGCCGGAACTCTCCGGGACAAATTCCCCGAGCGGGTCGCCCGGGCCCCGGAAATCCTGGCCGAACATCTGGAACGTTCCGGGGATCGTCCGGGATCGGTGGCGGCCTGGATCACCGCCGCCGGGCGCTCCGCCTCCCTGGGGGCCTTCCGGGACGCTCTGGAAGATCTCGAGCGGGCCCTCTGTCTGTTCCGGAAAGACCCGAAGAGCGGAGGCGATCCCGTCCGGGAACTCGAGATCCTCCTGGCCATGGGCCCTCTCGCCCTGGCCGTCCATGGATACGGGTCTCGAAGGGTGGAGGAGGTCTACGGGCGCGCCTTCGCCCTCTGCGGGGAGGCCCTGGGACGCGCCCTCCCCTTTCCCGTCCTCCTCGGGGTGGCCGCAAGCGCCTTCACCCGGTCGGGCCCTTCCGGGGCGCGTCCCTTTATGGAACAGCTCGAACGCCGGGCCGGGGAGACGGGAGGGGAGGAGGCCAAACGGGCGATGGCCCGGATCGGGGCGGCCAGGTTCTGGGAGGGGCGGCTCTCCGGGGCGGAGGAATGTCTTCTGGAGGTGCTCGCCTCCCCGTCTCCCGCCCGGGATCCGGAGCGCGGGGAGAGCCTCCTCCTCCCCTATGCCGAGGATCCGGCGGTCGGGGCCTTCTCCTATCTCTCCTTTTCCGCCCAGATCGCGGGACGGGCGGAGGAAGCCCTCCGCCTGTCGAAAGAGGGGGAGCGCCGGGCCCGGGAGATCGACCATCCCTTTTCGGAGGGTTTAGCGGCCACCTTCGCGGCCTTCCTGCAGGTTTTTCGGGGAGACCGGGAACGGGCTCCGGAGGCGGCCTTCCGAACCGTTTCCCTTTCGGAGAAATACGGATTCCGACAGTGGGAGGCGATAGGACGGCTGGTCCTCGATTGGTGCCGGGGGGACGGGGAGGCCGCGCTTTCGGCCCGGGAGAGGGTTGCAAGCCTTCGGGAGATGGTGCCCGGCGTCATTCCGATCTTTGTCCTGGCCGAGGCGGAGACGGCCCTTTCGGCCGGCCTTCCGGAGATGGCCCTCGAGGCGCTTCGCCGGGGGCAGGAGGAGGCCCGCAAGACGGGGACCGCTCTTTTTGACACGGAACTCTCCCGGTTGTGCGGAGAGGCCCTCTTCCGTCTCGACCCGGACGGGAACCGCCGGGAGGCGGCCCGTCTGTTCCGGAAGGCGCGGGACGGGGCCCGCAAGGCCAAAATGGGCTGGTTCGCCTTCCGGGCGGCCCTGGCCCTCGTTCGCCTGGATCCCGCCCTGACCTCCTGTCTGGGGGACTCCCTCTCACGGCTTTCGGGAGGCGACGGTCTTCCCGAGGTGGCCCGGGCCCGGGAGATCCTCGGGAAGACCCCATACCCGGTCTGAAACCGAATCCCGGGCCGTCAGGAAAAGGAGGGGCGTATTCCGGTCGCGTCTCCGAAGTGTCCGGAGGACGCCCCAAGCGTCCCGTTCAGGCCACATGACATCGAGAATCACGAAGTCGAGGATTCATTTGCCGCCAATTTTCAGGTCCGGGATCTTACGTCGTTGATATTATGGAGCGGGAAACGGGACTCGAACTCTCGTCTTGGCAATCTGGAGGGCGGTATTGATCGAGGCAGAAAAAACAACCTTCTCCATGGGGGCCCGCCATTCCCTTGTTATTCATTGATCCCGAAAGTCGGTCCCTACGGATTACGTAATAAATACGGCATATCTCTAAAAGGAGGATGGATCCAAAAACGTCCCAAAAATCAGGAGGAAGGCCGCCAGTTCATCCGGAAACGTGTCGAGAAATACAACCGGTGTTCATATTCGCTTCAGTTTTTGGGGACTTTGCAAAATATATTCAAACGGATATACCTTCTGGCATGAAACCCGTGAGATTTCTCGGTGATTCGCTCAAGTGCCTGCGAGACTTTCCGGAGGAGGCGCGACGCTATGCGGGCTATTAACGAGATCGTGAAGGGGAAAAGGGCCATCACGGCAGACACGGCCCTTCGCTTGTCCAGATTCTTCGGAATGTCGGAAGGCTTTTGGTTCGACCTTCAATCGGACCACGACCTGGAAAAGACCAGAGAAAATCTCCATGAGGAGATGGACCGCAAACCGTTATTGGCATAAGGGTATCCGCTTCACCCCATTCGCTGCTGTCCCCCTTTTGGAGGGGAGATCTTACCGTTTAACGTCATGATGAGACAATTCTTCACGTAGAATTCGACGAAAAGAGTCTTCCGTAATAGAGGATTTCTGCAAGCCGATACCTGTTCGCAAGATTTCGTTCATTAGTGTTTGATAGCCCTTTCCGGATTTTTCCGCCTGGGAGCGGCAAGCTTCCAGAATGTCGTTGTCGATCCATATCGTGATGCGTGTTTTCTCAGGACGAGATACGACTGGGCCTCTACGGGCATTTGTCATGTCATATTCTGGTTTCATGTCAAATATTTTCATAGCCTTTCCTCTCACTTGTCGACGCTTTTCTCGCGGATATGATCCGGATATTGTCCTTCCTCTCTGTCCAAACTACCGTCAAAATCCTACCAAGAGCATCCATTCCCACCGTGATAAAGCGTTGTTCCATTTCGGATGACGTGTCATCCAAGGTTAGGGCTCGTGGATCGTAAAGCACCGGCTCCGAATCGGATAGGCTGACACCGTGTTTTTTAAGGTTTTCCTTCGCCTTGGAAGGATCGAACTCAATCCCCATAACCAATAATACATACAGTATATGTATACGTCAATCCTGACTCCTTTTATCCCTTC
>DAIBSV010000072.1 GCA_027415455.1 Nitrospirota bacterium
GTGTTTGCCGGATTGAAGCCGCACCAGATCCCGATCTTGTTCCCGATCCCGTCTGCTCCGTAGAGGACCGGAGCGGAGCAGAACTTGAATCCCTGGGAGGAGATCAATAGCCCGTCCGGTCCCTGGAGTGCGTTATAGAGAGAGGTCGTCGGTGCGAGCGAAGAGTTGGAGATCTGAAATCCGTAAGGGTTCGAAGAGTTTCCGGAATCAAAGATCAGGATCTGTTTGGATCCGTAACTGGTCACGGCGGCGAATTGAGCTGTTGTGGTCGAGCCGGATGGAGGATTCGGAGAAACATTACACGTGGCCGTCGAGCAAACCGCGATCCCGTAGGGAAAGTTGATGTTGTTCGAATTGGCGGGGGGATTGCCGCAGGAGGCCAGAAGACCCAGGGAGAAAAGGACCAGGGTCCGTTTCATCCGGATCCCCGGACTCCCGGGGCCCCACGGCACGGCCCGAACCGCGCAAGCCAGAACCCGCCACCCGCTCCTGCATTCGTGGCGAACCCTCGCCATGGAAAGCTTAGACACCCGTATCCCTTGACTCCTTGATTCCCTTGCGGCCTTCGTTCTAATCCGATTGTCTTCCCACTATCCTAAAACAGCCCCGAAAAGTCAAGAAAGAAACGGCAGGAATCGCCGTTTTCCCAGCATTTTCTCCGGGTTTTGACGAGGGTTCCAGAGAGCCCTGTGAAGGCGGGAGTGTCATCGTTGACAGAAGGTTTTGTATTATGTTATATAGTTATTAATTTAATAACTTAACAGGAGGAAAAATGGAACCCCAGACCACGGAATCGAAGGTCGCCCGCCACGAACGGATCAAGGGATCGGTCAATCCCTGGGAGATCCTTCCCGAAATCCTTGCCGATGCCGACCGGGGCCCCGGGGGAATGAGCCGGGAAGATCTCGACGTCAGGACCCGCTGGTGGGGGATCTATCCCCAGGGCGACGGCCTTGGCGTCCGGGGCGGCGGGACGGATTTCTTCATGGTCCGGATCCGGATCCCGGGAGGACGGCTCTCGGCCTCCCAGCTGGCCGCGATCGGGAGTCTCTCCCGCCTCTACGCCCGGGGGACGGCCGACATCACCGTCCGCCAGAACATCCAGTTTCACTGGGTCCGCCCCCAGGACCTCCGCCCCCTCTTCGACGGACTGGCCTCGGCGGGGCTCACCACCCGGGGCGCCTGCGGCGACGACACCCGGAACATCACCTCCTGCCCTGTCTCCGATCTCCTGACGGAGGAGCGGGAGGCCGACCGGGAGCTCCTCCTCGCGATCAACGCCGCCCTGAACGGGAACCCCCTGTTCTACAACCTTCCCCGGAAGTTCAAGATCACCTTTGCCGGCTGCCCCTGCGGCTGCACCTATCCCGAGATCAACGACGTGGGGATCCTTCCGGTGACCCACCCTCTCCACGGCCCGGGGTACGCCTTCCGTGTCGGTGGGGGACTGGCCACGCGCCCCCACCTCTCGCTTCTTCTTCCCCGCTTCTTTTCTCCGGAGGCGGTGGTCCCCGCGCTTATCGCCATCGCGACCCTCTTTCGGGACCGGAACGAGCTCCGCCAGAGCCGGGAGCGGGCCCGGCTCAAGTTTCTCTTTCTCGAGCACGGCTGGACCGTCGACTCCTTTGCCTCGGAGCTCGAGCGTCTCCTGGGACGGCCTCTTCCCGACCTTCATCCGGCCGTCACCCCCTCTTTCATCGGACGCACCGGCAGGGACCACCTGGGGATCCACCCCCAGCGGGACGGGCGGCTCTTCGCCGGCTTTTCGGTGGCCCAGGGGATCCTCGACCCGGAGCGGATCGCCCGGATCGCCGCCCTGGCGGAGACTTACGGCTCCGGAGAGATCCGTCTCACCCCCCAGCAGAACCTTATCATTCCGGGGATCCTTGAGGAGAATTCGGCCCTTCTGGAATTCTCGGCCCGGGAAGCCGGACTCTCGCCCGATCCCGGATTCGATGCCCGGACCGTTTCCTGCACCGGCAAGACCTTCTGCCGGCTCGCCCTGGCCGAGACCAAGGAGCTGGGGAAGGGGCTGGCCGAAACCCTTTCCGAACGCTTCCCGCTCCTTTCCTCCGTCCCCTACATCCATCTTTCCGGCTGCCCCAACGACTGCGGTCAGATGCGGATCGCCGACATCGGGCTCACGGGCATCCAGGGCAAGAATGGCGACCACGGCACGGAGGACGGCTTCGAACTTCTCCTGGGGGGATCGATGACGGGGACGCTTACCGTCAACCGCCGGACGGGAGTGAAGCTTCTGAAGGATCAGGTGGCCCCATTCCTGACGCGGCTTCTTGCCTTCTACGAGAGTGCCTGCCACAATGGGGAGGACTTTCGCACCTTCGTCGAGCGCACGGGGCTCGACTGGGTTTCCGTTCTCGACAAGGGAACAGCCGAAGAGTGCGCCCTTCTGGCCGAGAGCCTCTCCGGTCCCTGAGAATTCCGGGCCCCCGGGACGGGCTCCGGAGTTCTCTCCTCACCCTGGGACCGATGCTCCATGCGCCTGCCCGGACCGCTTCCGACGATCTTTTTCCTTCTCGCCCTTTCAGGGACGGCCTCCGGGGCCGCCTGCCCTCCCGATGCGAACGCCCGCCTTGGCCGCTCGATCGAAAAGATCCAGCAGTTTCTGTCTGCCGCCCGGACCGCTCCTTCCTTCAATTACGATCGCCTGGACTTTCTCCTTGACCGGTTCGGCGCCCGGGAAAAGGCATGGGCCCTCTGCGGTGGCCCTGACCGCTCTCGCCAGGATCTCCTTCTGCGGGGGCGCCTCGACCAGATACGCCGGCGACTGTCCCGGCAACGCTCCCTTCCTCCCGAATCCTCTCCGGCTCCGGCTTCGGCCTATCCCGAGATCGAACGGCTTTTTTCCGGACTTCCAGGATCGCCCCCGCCCTCAACCGGGTCCGGAGAAGGACAATCCAGGGCTGGGGGGGGAGCCCTGAGCCGTCCGCTCCTCCTGCTTCTCGTCCTTTTTGGGGGGCTCCTGGTCCTCCTCCTGGCCTTGCGCACCATCCTGAGCACGGCTCAGAAGTCCCCGGAAGCGGACGAGGATCCGACGGGGGCGCTCCGGCGCCTCGGGGAGCGCTGGGCCCGTTTCCGGTCCTCGAAAGAGGAGATCCTGGCGGCGATGAAGAAACGGCTCGGCCGGGAAAGGGGAATCGTCCTCCTACGGGCCCAGCTTCTGAAAAAAGGTGCGGGGGAGGACGGGTGGACGGTGGTCGACGAAATCGTCTCGGACGAGGGGGGGCAGATCCGGACCTTCGGGGAGGGTCGCCTCGAGGCGGCTTTGACGGAGTCGTGGATCGAGACCCCCCTGGGGGAGGGCGAAACCCGCACCCGGGCGGTTATTCCCCTGGACGGTGAGGAGGGGCAGGAGAGGGCCATCGTGGTCGACGCGCTCGCCCTTCCCGAAATCGACGTTCTGGTTCCGGATCTCTCGGGACTCAGGAGCCTCGTCCAGATGAAGGAGATCCTCTTCGAACTCTCCGGGAATGGCGGGGAGCGGGAGGCGGTCGGAGTGATCTCCTTCTTCTTCGACGACCCCGGAAAGAATCGCCTCCTGGAAGAGGAGGGAGAGGAGGCGTTCCGGGACCGGAGCTTCGTCGTGAAGGAGGCGGAGCGGCTGGCCGGAGAGTCCATGCCGGTCTTCGGGGAGCCGCCGGGGATTTTTCATCTGGTGCTCCGGGGGTGGTCCGAGGTCCGGACGGGGGCGCTCATCCGGAAGATCGCGGACGGCCTTGGACCGGAGTCCGGAAAGAGGGAATCAGAGATCCTCGAAAGGCCCTGGTACCGCAAGCTTCTGGTGGCCTACACGCGGTGGGAGGATCCGGACCCCTCCCGGATCGAATCCTTCCTCGAACGCGTCGGGGGGAATCTCGCACGTCTCCGAAGCCATCCCGAGATCGGGAGCGTGATAGACCACTGAACACAGGAAAAGAAGGTCGGAGGGGACAGGGCGTGATGAGGAGAAAGGGCTGGAACTGTCAGATGAAGGGGTTCAGCAGCCGGACTCCCGTTTTCTCGAAATACCCGGTGTCGCGCGTCACGACCGTCAGGTCGAAGATGAGGGCGAGGGAGGCGATCTGCTTGTCGACGGGATTGTTCGGGTCAAGCGCCATCAGTTTCCCCCAAACATGGGCGCACGACGCATCGAATGCAAGGATCCGGTCGGCATATTCTTCGGTCAGCTGGGCCAGCCAGTCCCCAAGGATGCGAACCTGGGAAAGATCTCCCCGCCTTCGGATCATTTCGAGCCCATGACGGATTTCTCCATTGGCCTGGACAGGAAGAAACATCGATTCTTCCCGGGATCTTTGCCAGAATTTGCGGACGCCCGCATTGGCCCCTTCGCCCTTTCTCGCTTCGCTCACGACATTCGTGTCGATCAGGTACACGCTCAGCCGTTCCGATGACGGGTGTCGAAGTCCGAATCGACGCCGACATCGGGCATGGAGGAGAGAACGTCAGCGATTGATCGGCGTTTTGGACGCTGGAGGACTTCCTTGAGGATTTCCCTGTGCTCTGCCTCGGCACTTCGTCCATGGGACAAGGCTCTTTCCTTGAGGGCTTTCGAAATTTCCTCGTCCACATTTCTAACGATGAGATTGGTTGGCATGGGCATCCTCCCGATGGCTGTAGGTTCGGGTTCGAAGGAGAAGCGGCTAAGTTCGGAAAAACCTCGAAAGACTCGTTTTTTCCTTTTTATGGAGGGTGGAGAAAAAAGACAGGGCTTGGACGATGATTCCCGGAAGTTCTCCGGGGGGGGAGGCCTGCTTTGGTCCTCGAAAACGACCGTGGAGACGACATTTGGACAGATCACGGAAACTCGGGGTCTTGGCTCCTTCATGACGGCGGGAGATTCGACAATCACCCGACTGTCTTCGATTGAGATGCCCTCCAACACAACCTGTCTCATCTACTTGGCACGGAGGTTTCTGTTCCCGCAAAGCCTCAACGGGACTACGCAAACGATCCGGATGGGTTGGCGCGGTTGTCTATGGAGGAATTTTCGTCATTACCGTTTGCATATTATTAATAAAACATGCACAATAAATATAGGTTTGTTTCATACGGAAGGAGAGAACCGTGCAAAACATGACCCTTGAACAGCTTCGGACGGCCAGCGAGGCCGGTGGCGTTTCCAGTGTGACTCTGAAAGGGCAGGGCGGGGGGTTCTTCGTTCAGATCGCCACTCGCAATGGCTCTGGTGCCGTACTGGCGAAAGCCCGAAGCAGCGAGCCTCGCTGCTTCGGCAATCCGGCCGCTGCTTTGAAGGTACTGCGCGACGTGGGCATCACCATCGGCCAGTTTGATGCTAGCGAGTGGAACCCGTCGGAGCGTGAGCCGGTGGCACGTTCCAGCGACAGCCGCGCCCTGGCTCTGCGCAAGGCCCATGAAGCCGCCGCCTATAACGAGTGGCTGGCCGCCGAGATTCAGGAGGCCGTCGACGACATCCGGCCGAGCATTTCGCACGATGCAGTAATGGCCGAGATGGACGCTGACATAGCCGCTTTGGAAGCCGAACACAAGCCGGCCGGAAGGAAGCGCGCTTGAGCGCGGTCGGCTGATCTATGGCGAAGGCGAAGCCTCCTTACCGCATCGAGTGGCGACCGAAGGCCCGCGAGGACTTGGCCGCCATCGTCCGATACATCGGCAAAGACAATCCGACAAGGGCTCGCAACTTCGTCCAGGAGCTGCACGAAAAGACTTTACCCCTTGAACAGTATCCGGAGCTTGGCCGCAACGGGCGCCCCGGCTTGCCGGACGATGTGCGCGAGATTGTCGCACATCGACATTACATCGTGTTCTATCGCGTGCTGGACGAGGTGAGCACCGTGGAGATTTTGCGAGTGAAACACGCGGCACAACAAACGCCGTGACGATGTGGTGACAGAAGAATCTCGTCAGCGAGAACCACCTGTTACCAGTACTAACCGGATTTGTCGTTTTTTCCTGATTTTTTCAAGGAATCATAGCCTTTATTTGGTTCGATAGTTGACGCCCTGTCCCACAAAAAAGAAGTCCGCCACACTGACCAAACCTAGCTCCGAGTTTGGCTGAGGGGCCTCCTCGCCCAAGCGCCTTTCCCCTTACCCCCGACATCCGCATCCGAGGCGGGACGATGCCGGAGGTGCAGCCTTCTTGCCCATTCCCTTCCGTTTTTCGACAATATTTCCTTCAGAAATCCCAGGAAAACAGCGAAGCCGCTCGGGTAAGTTCGTTCTTCTTCCCTCCCGTCCCCTCTATTTTGCATTCGTAGCGAACGAATCGACTCCTGCTGCCGTGCGAGACTCTTCCTCACTGTAGGGGAGGCAGTCCAAAAAAGAGGATGTCGTGTTATTTGAGCATATATGGAGAACGTCATGGGGCCCGCGGTCCGGCCATCGGCGGGTCTCAGTCGTGGCCGAGGGCGCTTCGGAAGATCTCGTCGAAGCGGAAGCGGTTGGGGATCTGCTTCCGGAGAACGCTGTAGAGGGTCGGCACCAGGAAAAGGGTCGAGACGGTCCCGACCAGGAGCCCCCCGATCACCGCCCGCCCCAGGGGGGCGTTCTGCTCGCCGCCGCTCCCCAGCCCCAGCGCCATGGGGAGCATGCCCAGGATCATGGCGGTGGCCGTCATGAGCACCGGACGTAAACGGGTGGCCCCCGCCCGGACCGCGGCCTCCGCGGCGGAGAGTCCCTCTCCCCGGAGATCGTTCGCGAAGGTCACCACCAGGATGCTGTTGGCCGTCGCCACCCCCACCACCATGATCGCACCCATCGCCGACTCGACGTTCAGCGTCGTATGGGTCGCGAAGAGGGCGAGAGCCACCCCGGCAAGTCCGGCCGGAACGCTCATGAGGATGATGAAGGGATCGAGGAAGGACTGGAAGTTCATCACCAGAAGGAGATAGACCAGAAGGGCGGCCAGGATCAGTCCCAGCCCGAAGCTCCTGAAGGAGTGGAACATCTCGGCGCTCTGGCCCCGGAACCGGAGGATCGTTCCGGGCGGCGTGGCAAAGCCCGCAAGCGCCGCCCGAATGTCCCGGTAGACCGCCCCGAGGGAGCGTCCCTGGGTGTTGACCAGCACGTCCTCCACCCGCTGGACGGTGTAGTGGGTGATGGAGCCGGGGGTGGTCCCCAGCCGGATGTCCGCGATGTTCGAGAGATACTGGACGGTGGGGGAGGGCTGGGGCGCCGCAAGAGCCGCCATGAGGTTGGGGACGGAGGTCTGGGCCGGACGCAGGGGCAGATGGGCGAGCTCGCCCATGGTGGCGATTTTTGGAGTGGGGGTCTGGACCGCCACGATGTAGTTGACGGTGTTCTTGGGATTGACCCAGTAGTTGGGGGCGATGAGCGAGCTCGATGCGAGCGACACCAGAAGGTTGGTCGCCACGTCGTTCTGTGTCATTCCGACCAGGATGGCGTTGTCGCGGTTCGTCCGGACATAGACCGCCGGATAATGGAGCACCTGGGGGATGGCCACGTCGACCGCTCCGGGAACATTCCGGACGATCTGGCGGATTTTCCGGGCGATCCTGTCCGAGGTCTCGAGGTCCCTCCCCTCGACCTGGATGTCGATGGGGGCCGACAGGCCGAAGTCAAGGACCTGGCTGATGATGTCCGGGGGCTTGAACCAGAAGGAGAGCTGGGGATAGCGGGTATAGAGCACCTCCCGCAACTTCTTCTGGTAGTCGAAGATCGAGTGGTGCCGGGGTTTCAGGGAGATCAGGAAGTCGGCGTCCCCCGGCCCGATGCTGTCGGTCTGGTAGAAGGCCAGGTTGTAATAGACCGGAAGGCCCATGTTGATGTCGATGGAATCGATCTCGTCGGGCGGAATGATCGTCCGGATGACCCGTTCGACCTCCCTGGCGTAGGCGTCGGTCACCTCGATCCGGGAGCCGATCGGGGCCCGCATGTGGAGGGCGAGGAGCCCCGCGTCGGTCTGGGGAAAGAAGTCGAGGCCGACCCGCGTCAAAAGAAGGAGTAGGAGGGCAATGACGGCAAGCGAGAGCCCCATCGTCCGGCCTGGATGGGCCACCGCCTTCGCAAGCTGGGCCCGATAGGCCGACCGGAGCCGTTCGAATCCCCGAAGGAAGAGCGAAGGGGGACGCTCGGCATGGGGGCCTCCGTGTCCGCGATGCATCATCATCGACAGCGTCACGACCATCGTCCGGGAGAGGATGTAGGAGGCCAGCATGGCGAAGACCACGGCGTAGGCCAGGGGCGTGTAGAGGAACTGGGAGACGCCCCGGAGAAGGATCACCGGGAAGAAGACGATGATGATGGCCATCGTTCCGACGAAGGCCGGAACCGCCACCTGGTTTGCCCCGTCCCAGACCGCCCGGAGGGGCTCGGAAGAGAGGGCGCGGTTTCGTTCGATGTTCTCGATGGCGACGGTCGCGTCGTCGACCAGCATCCCGATGGCCAGGGCGAGACCCCCCAGGGTCATGATGTTGAGCGACTGGTGCAGGAGCTTGAGGAAGAAGAGGGCCGAGAGGATCGAGAGCGGGATCGAGAGGAAGACGATGAAGGAGGATCGAAGGTCCCTCAGGAAGAGGAAAATCATGAGGGAGACCAGGATCGTGCCGATCCCGGCCTCCTTCAGCACATCCTCAAGGGCGTTTCTTACGAAGACCGACTGGTCGAAGACGAGCTTCAGGTTGATCCCCGGAGGGGAGAAGGCCTGGATCATCGGGAGCAGCGCCCGGACCTTCGAGATCACCGCAAGCGTCGAGGCGTCGGCGTGCT
This sequence comes from Nitrospirota bacterium, assembly GCA_027415455.1. Next base: position 8,730 of record DAIBSV010000072.1, read on the forward strand.
TGTAGATGGCCAGATAGGTGGAGCGGTGGCCGTTCACCCGGACGATGTTCTCCTGGACGGCGTAGCCGTCGTGGACGGTGGCCACGTCCCGAAGCCGGACGATCCGCCCCTGGATCTCGCGGACCGGCAAAAGTCCAAGCCCCTTGAGAGTCGAGGGACTCCCGTTGATCATGATGTCGATTTCCTGGGTTCCGATCTTCGCCGTTCCCGCGGGGACGATGATGTTGGAGCTGGTCAGGGTCTGGACGATGTCGTTGGGGGAGAGTCCGTACCCGTAGAGTTCGTCGGGGTTGATGTCGACCATGACCTGGCGCATCTTGCCGCCGAAGGGGGCGGGGGTGGAGAGCCCCGGGATGGTGAAGAGGCGGACCCGGATGAAGTTCAGTCCGTAGTCGTAGAGCTTCTGCTCGGAGACGGTCCGGCTTCCGATCTCGAGTTCGGCGATCGGGACGTTGCTGGCGTTG
>DAIBSV010000073.1 GCA_027415455.1 Nitrospirota bacterium
CAGCAGGGAATCGAAGCCGAGGGAAAGATCGATCTCGGGCTGGGATTCTCGGGATCGGCCAACTTTACCTATATGAACAACGTTCTGGGAAATACGCCGGCGAGCGGCTTGAGTGGCCAAACCTTTGCCGGGGACATGATCCCGTTCGTTCCCCTGGACATGGGAAATCTCGCGATTTCGTACGATCACGGCCCTTATCACATCACGATCGACGAGCGCTATACCGGAATGATGAATGTCATCGACTTGTCGGGAACGCCTGGGAATCCTGAAACCAATGTTCCGGGGTATTTCGTGACCGACCTCTATGCGTCCTACGACCTTCCGAAGGTCCATGGATGGTATAAGGCCGCGAATCTCTATGTGTCGGCCTACAATCTCCTGAACACGAACTACTACAATCCGGCCGGCTATTACGGTTCCGGAAACTCCTCGACGGCCAACAATCTGGCCACGCTCTTCGTCTATCCCGGCGAACCGGTCAACATCTTCGCCGGAGCCAAATTCACCTTCTAGGCTTGATTCTTTGCGTTTGGCCTGAAATCTCGAGAATCGGAAGGGGCCCTGCTTCAAGGCAGGGCCCCTTTTTTCAAGCCCTCCTTTTTTGGACAAATGGTTGCAGAGAACAGGGCGAATCTATTTCTCAACATATTCCTGACGATCTTTTCCGATGATTGAAGGAAATCCCAAAGGTTCATAGAGGAAGGTTCTGCAAGGGGCTTGTTGTGGTTTTGGAAGAGTCCTCTTACCCAGCGTTTTCACCCATTTTCCCCTCATCGGAAGTTCCCGGAAGACCGAACGAAAATCATCCGAAAATTTACCTCCCGTTAACAGAGTTCTCGCCCCTTCCTGATAGGATGTTCGTATCGAGCCGGGAGCGAATTTCGGCCGAAGCCCTGTCGATCTCTCCTCTGAGGCGATTGTTCGTCCATTGAACCGGCCAGGGCATTTTCGGAGGGATGAGGATGCGTTCTCCGTCGACCCGACCGTCCGGGTGGCCAGGGGTGAGTGAATGTCCGCCGGAATTCCCTGCCCCGATATTCTCGGGGAAAGGACGGAGAGATCCACTCCTGTCCGCATCCATGGGAGGGAAGTCCATCGTGCGACAGGATCTATTCAGGAGAGGATTCACCGAGTTTCTGGCGATCGTCATGTTGGCCCTGATCAGTCTGGTTCTGGCCCAGATTTCCAACCTCCAATCCGAGTTTCGCGGCGGGGAAGAGGGATAGGGGTAAGGGATCAGATCGCGGATCCTGTCGAATGGAGGGGGACGACGGGACCCTGACCGGAAAGGATTCTACGGTTCCTTTGGTCGGCTTTAGAATCGTATTGATTTGGAGGTTTTCTGGATGGGGAGAGGAAATTGGCGTTCATGGGCGTTCGTGGCCCTGTTGGTTGCGGGCCTTCTCAACCCGAAGGAAAGTGTGGCCGGGGAGGGAGGAAACGCCAAGAAGAAAAACTCTCCGGACGATATCGACAGGATTGTTTCGCTCCTGCCGCCTCCTCCGGGTTTTGCCGACGTAAGAACGCTCTTCCTTCGGTTCGGACTGACGGTCAAGTCAGCGATGGTGTCCCATGTATCCGACCAGGACGCCATACTGGTCCGGATCGACTTCTTTCTTCCGGTTCCACAGGACTGCCATCCTTCCGAGGAGGAGCGAAAGCAGTATTATCTTGAGGAGGCCGTATGGACAAGGTCCTCCGACTCGGAAACCTTTCTTCCGATCGACACCTGGGCCCGGCACATCTCGCAGGCCCAGACGGAATGGTTCCAGAACATCTCCTGTTATCCCTGAGAGGCTCTGAGCCGGGTTAAGGAAGCTTGGCCCCGGAGAAAAGACAGTGTTCGGTGAGGGCCTGCCTGTTTGGTAGACGCCATTGTCGAACGATGTGATTCCTGGGGTCCGTTCCGAATGGAAATGCGGCCGGCGGTCGCGCTCTTGCCGATCCCCAAAGGAATGGAGGGGCGAAAGGACGAAAAGATGAATTTCACCGACGAACCTCTCGAGGACTCGAAGAATGTCATGCCCTTTCTTCTGAAGGTTCTCCTTTTTCTGGTTTTTTTCGACTGCCTCGGGGCCTCTTTTCAACCCGCACGTGCCTCCGAAGTCCCAATTGACGGATGGTCCACGGTGGACACCATTGCGCTTCCCGGACGGCCCACGCGCTTCGACTACCAGAGCCTCGACCCGCGGACCGGGCGTCTCTATCTGGCACACCTCGGGGACGGGCGCCTCGTCGTCTTCGACACCCGGAAGCGGCGTGTTGTGGGCGAACTGCCAGGATTTCCCCATGTTCACGGAGTCATCGTGGTTCCGTCGCTGGCCAGGGTCTACGCCACCGTCTCGTCCCTTTCCCGCCATGAGATCGGCCATCTGGCCGTGGTCGACGCCGGGAGCGGAAAGACTCTCGCCGATCTTCCGACCGGAATCCATCCGGACGGCCTCGCCTATGAAATGGCGACCAACAGGATCTTCGTCTCGAACGAATGGGGACGCTCCCTCAGCGTCATCGATGCGCGCACGAACCGGGTTCTGGGAACGATCCCTCTCTCGGGCGAAGCTGGCAACGTGAGAGTGGATCCCGAGACCCATCAGGTCTATGTAACGGTCCAGACACAGAATCTTCTTGTCCGGATCGATCCCTTCGCATTCCGGATCGTCAAACGCTTTCGCTTGCCATGCCGTCACCCCCACGGTCTCCGGATCGACGGTCCCAATCGTCTGGCCTACGTGGCCTGCGAGGGGGACGCCCGGCTCCTTTCGGTCGATCTTGGATCGGGCCGGATCCTCGCAAATCTTCCGACCGGAATGGACCCGGACGTCCTCTCCGTCGACCGGAGGCGGGGACTTCTTTTCGTGGCTTCCGAGTCGGGAATCGTGAGTGTCTATCGGTTGAGGGGAAGGGGACTGGTCCTGGCGTCGCAGGACTTTCTGGGTTTTCGGGCCCATTCGATCCTCGCGGATCCCAGGACTCACCTCCTCTATCTTCCGCTCGAGAACGTGGACGGACGTCCTGTTCTCAGGATCCTGTCGTGGAAAGGGAGATAGAATGACTTAGAGATCATGATCATTCCGGAAGGATTTCCCCCCAATTTGGGCTTGGGCGCTCTTGTGTAGTGGCAAGAATCCGATCATCCGGTCTTCCTTCCAGGCGACATAAAGCCTTGACGCTCAGACGAAGTCGGTGGTCAGCCTGGATCGGGTGCAAAAGGAGGCAGTCCTTCACTCCGCCTGATTAAACCCCAGGATCGCCTTAAGCGATTTCTCGATTTCGCGAAGCTCCGCTGGGGTCGCGACCGCCAATGGACCGTCGGAGAAACGGGAGCTGTCCAGAGCAAGGATTTGTTCGATGGCGACAAAGCATTCCCTCAACAGACCGTCCCGGGGGGGGCGATCTTGACCCTGAGGGCCTCGAAAGAGGAGTGGAATTGGGTCGTCAGGGGAAGGGCGATGATGGTCGAAAGTCCTGCATCGAGAAGGAGGGTTTCTTGTAAGACAAGGACGAGTCGAGATTTTCAGATTTCGTGGCCCCGGTTTGGGGTCAGACGGGCGACCCAGATCTCTCCTCGCCGGATCAACGCCACCAGGGCCCTTCCCTGGATTCGTCGCCCGCTTCGGCGGCTTGCAGGGGACCAAGACGGTCCTCTGACAGAAGGTCGTCAAGATGTTTCGCCTCCCTTCGGCTTTGGGTATCTCCGGCCAGGGCCCGGGCCGAGGAGGCAAGCGCGGACAGGATCCGTTCGTGTTCCTTTCGGTCCACATAGGCGGTGATGGCCTCCCGGACGACTTCGGAGCGCGATTTTCCCGAGTTCAGGGCTTCCTGGTCGAGACGATATTCGAGCGGTTCGGGGATCCGAATACTGATTATGCCCATTGGGTCTCTTTCCGGATTAAATGAGACTCCCATCGAAAAAAAGGATATCGACATAAATGTATTTCGTTTTATCATAAATTTTATAGATTCAATGTCTTTGCCTGAAAATCAGGGAGTGGGGAATGTCCGGGTGCAGGCTGATCGATACACCAGTGGAAGCCCATAGGGGAGGGGCTCTTGGCTGGGAGGATCAGGAATGGATCTGTCCGGCCTTCTTGTAGAGGTCGGAGAGAAGGGGGAATTTTTTTGCGAAGAGGTCGAACGCAGTCAGGGCGTATTCCCGGATTTCGTACTGGGCGTTCTCCTTGGTCCGGAGGTCGAAGAAATTCATGAGGGAGCGGAAGTTGACGGTCCAGTAGACGTCGCTGTAGGCCGAGACCGGAATGGCCGAGCGCAGGATTTCCCGAGCCCGGGCCCGGTAAGGGTTCCGTGCGGCCGGATCGGTTTTCCCTTCCGGGATCAGACCTTTCTCAACGGCCTCGTCGATTCTCTGGCAGGAAATCCGGTATTCGGCTTCATAGAATTCGAAAATCCGCTCCATGAGGGCCGCGTATCGCTCCGTCTGCTCCGCACTCACCACCTCAAATCCATGCACGGTCCGGGCCTCCCTGTCCGGGACGTAGAAGGCGGAGATGGGCTTTCTGTAGCGCATGGAAAACTCGTTCCAAGTCGAGATCCGGTGCTTGACCCATTGGCGGAGGACGAAGATGGGGGCGATGAACCGGAACCGGAAGTAGACCGTTTCGAACGGGGTCCCGTGGTGCTGGGAAAGAAGGTGGAAAAGGAGGGTCCGGTCTTTCTCCGTCAGGTCCTCGACCGACCGGAGTCTCCGGTTTGAGGTCGACACCCGGGCGGTGTTCAGGATGGTGGTTTCGTCGCCCCAGGTGTCCTCGAGCTCGATGAAGCCGAAGTCACCAAGCTTCCTGGCAAAATCGGGATTGGCTTTGGTCCGGGCTTCGATCTCCTCGGCGATTTCACGGGTTCCCTCATTTTGCATGGTCATGCCGCCATAGTCCTTCCTCGAAGTGGTTCCGGCCAAAAAGACGTTGTCGATCCGGAAAAAATCGTACCATTTTTGAGGCAAAATTTCTGCTAGAATAACGCTGAACCGACCTTTCGAGTCTTCCCCTTTTTCTGCCACCCGGCAAGGAGGTCCCATGACGCAGAAAAATACACATCTTTTCACCTGGCTGGGCCATTCGACCCTCCTTGTCCGGGACAAGAACGGAACGGAGATCATCCTCGACCCCTGGCTTTCCGGGAATCCCGCCTGTCCGGAGAGATTCAGGAGTCTGACAAAGGCGGATCTGATGCTTTTGACCCACGCCCACTACGACCATATCGGAGACGCCGTTCCTCTGGCGAAGGCGAGCGGGGCGGAGACGGTCGGGATCTTCGAATTGTGCTCCTGGCTGAATAAAAAAGGGGTCGAACGGACCCATCCGATGAACAAAGGAGGGACCCAGACCGTGGGGGGAGTTTCGGTCACGATGGTACATGCCGATCACAGCTGCGGGATCTCCGATGGTAATGCGATTCTGTACGGGGGGGAAGCGGCGGGCTACGTGGTCGAGCTCTCCGACGGGTTTCGCTTTTACCACGCGGGTGATACCAATGTCTTTTCAGACATGCGGCTCATCCGGGAGCTGTATCGTCCAGAGCTCGTCTGTCTTCCCATCGGGGATCTCTATACGATGGGTCCCCGGGAAGCCGCCATGGCCGTTTCCTTTCTGGAGGCCAAAACCGTCCTTCCGCTTCATCATGGGACATTCCCTGCGTTGACGGGAACGCCGGAGGCCTTTGCCCGGCTGATTTCCGGAACAAATTGCCGGATGATTTCCGTTCGCCCGGGAGAGCCGTTCTCGATTTGAGGCAAAAAGTTCCCGAGAAAGAGGAACGATTTCGACCCTTTCTCATGCCGGGAGGGCTCCTACTCGCCCCCTCCCGGCATGAGAAAGGCACAAGAGGTCTTCATTTTCTGACGACTGAAGGAACTTATTTCTTCGGGAAGCCGGGTGGCCGGACATTCCTGATACAACATAAAGATCCCCCGTGAGGGGTTTTAATTCTGGCGGGACGGTTCGGAGAAGGGAATTGGCATTTTGGGAAGAACCGGGTGGGGTGCTCCGCCCCGATCTCTCCGGTCCCCCTTCCCTGGCGGGAAGGAGCGGTCGGACCGAAAAAGCCGGGACGGAAGGAAGGATGAACGCGGGTGGGTATCAGGCAGGCTGGCCAAGGGGACGAACCAACGCCGGGATCGAGGCAGGAGAAGCCTTTTTCCGGTGAGTCAGTCCGCTTCCCGACCAGTGAGAGGCGACCGCGCCTTTGGCAGGAAAGGTTCGAGCCCAAAGTTCAACCAGGCCCTCTTTCACCTTATCGGTTTTTTGCGCCACGACGGGAGTCTGCTCGATCTTGATCGAAGAATGGAGCCGCGCTTCAACACGGTCGATGTCGTCTGGGGCGACGGAGACGCATTCTCCTTGTTTCAGGTCCCGAGGCGTCGGGTCCGCAGGAGACTCCATGACCACCAGTGAACTTTTGAGCCGTGCTGATTTTGCGAGAAAGATGCCACCCACCGACTCGACAGAAAGAATCCGGCCTGTGGGGGCATTGCAGAGAGGTCGCCCTGTCCGGTCGATCTTGGTTTCCCGGATCAGAAGGGAGATGTTCCGTGTCCCCCTCAGGTGGCGAACCTTCACCACGATTCCCCCGATCATTTTCTTGGCGATATGTCGATCTCCAGTGCCTTCATCCTCAATCATTGCAGCAGGAGATTCACCGGTCTGAAAAAGGGCGAGCGCCATTCCGACCAGAAGCCCCAGGAACCCTTTCGTTTTTGTTTTTCTTAGAATCTTATCCATCTTTATCCATCCTGATTCAATTTGGTGTCCGATTTTTATAATTACCTGCAATTTTAAATGCAATCGGTATGCCAAATTTAAATAAACAATATTACCGGTAGCTTAAGTAAAAACATCTTTTGCTGTGGTCATTTTTGTGTCCTGATTTGTGACACGAATGTCCATCCAGGGTGACAAATATGTCCCTCCTTGTTCAATCATCGGAAAAAGCGATTAAAGATAATAATGGAATCCAACCATCACATTCATAAGAGATCCCAGAAAGGTAAATCCTGTCGCGGACGGTCCTTCGTTGGGAAGATTCCAGTTGATGGAGAGGGGGTTCCACTGGGCGAACCAGGCGAGCCGTGGAATGTCCGCGATCTCAGTCTCGATTCCGATTCCGGCCGAGAGGCTGACGGCGGAGGGAAGCCCGGCCCCGGTATTCAAGGCGGGAATGAGGTCGAGGTTGGCGTAAAGAAGGGAGTGCCTGCGGCTGATGATCGCCAGCATCGGCTCGACATTCAATGTCGCGAGAAGGCTCGATTGGGGGGAGACCTGCGGAAGCCCCAGTCCGATACCCCCGGAGAGGCCGAAACGGTCGTTAAACCAATACCGGGCGTCCACAAAGCCCACGTTGCTGAAGACATCGCTTCCATTCTGCTGGACCATGTCCATGGGAGCGTAGGCGAGCCCGACCCCGAAGTGGTGAACATTGTCATAGGTTCCACCGGACGACGTCTGGGAGACTGCCGGGGAGTCGATGCTGGCGGCTGCCGCCTCGTCGGCAAGAGCCTGGTTGAGCGTCAGGGGGGCGGCCGTCACGGCAAATGCTAATAAAAGGGAGGCAAGTAGTTTTTTTCCGGCTGTCGTGTTCATAGGAGAAAGACCTCGACTATCTATGGGTTGATCGTAATGGAGCCTCATGGCTCCGGTGTTTGACAATTCCTATCTATTTTATCAGGGATCGTCCCGAATGGTTATGATCCCTGTCGCCGGAAATTGTGATGACGGTCACAGCGAGAGGCCGGTTTCTGCGGTCAGAAGCCGGATATGGTGCACTGTGCGGTCCGCCTCGAGAAGCTGCGACATCGGATAGGTGTGGCCGACGCCCACTGTCTTCATTCCGGCCTTCCGGGCGGCCTCGATCCCCTGCACCGAATCCTCGATGACCGCGATCTCTTCTGGTCCACCCGCATGAAGCCCTCGGTCGAGAAGAAGGTGATAGGCTTTGAGATATCCTTCCGGATCGGGTTTTCCATGGTGCGTGTCTTCCGCGCTGACGACAAAGGCGAAGAGGTTTTTCAGGCCGTTTTGATCGAGTGCATGGAGGATCTCAGGACGAAGGGCGCCGGAAACAATACCGAGGGGAACGCGTTTGGCCAGCTCCCGGATCAGGGTGTGAACGCCTTCGTAAAGGGGAAGTCCTTCCGCCATCCGAATCTCGTAGAGGCGGGACTTGGCGTCGATCAGTTCCCGCAGGGTGGAGTCCGGGATGGGGGATTCCTTTGCCGCCTGCCAGGCCGCCGAAAGACAGCCGCGGTCGTCCATGCCGAGGTAGAGGGCGTCGTAGTCCTCGGGGGACAGGGGCACACCGTGGGGGGCGAGGACCTGGGCGAAAAGATCCCGGTGGACAGTTTCATCGTCGAGTATGACGCCGTTAAAGTCAAAGAGAACCGATCGGATCATAAGGGGTTCCTAAGTATCATGGTAAGGTTGGGGACCGGATTCGGAGGGTCCAAAAAAAAAGGCCCCCCGCAGCGTGCAGGGGACCGGGAGCATTCCGAACGGAAAGGATTGTTGGTAATTAAAGCTCCTTCGCGTGGTGAGCCAGATAGTCGGCCACGCCCGCGGGTGAAGCCTTCATGGCGGGCTTGCCTTTCTGCCACCCGGCCGGACAGACTTCTCCGTGCTGTTCGGTGTATTGGAGGGCATCGACCATCCGAAGCATTTCGTCCACGTTCCGTCCGAGCGGAAGATCGTTGACAACCTGATGGCGGACAACGCGGTTTTTGTCGATCAGAAAGGAGCCGCGGAGGGCCAGTTTCTCTCCGAGAAGGACGTCGTAGTCGCGGCTGATGCTCTTTGTCAGGTCTGCCACCATGGGAAAGCTCACATGTCCAAGCCCGCCCTTGTCCACGGGGGTGTTTTTCCAGGCGAGGTGGGTGAAGTGGGAATCGATACTGACGGAAATCACCTCGACATTACGGGAATGGAATTCCTTCAGGCGATGTTCGAAGGCCAGGATTTCCGAGGGGCAGACGAAGGTGAAGTCAAGGGGATAGAAAAAAAGGACGCCGTATTTTCCCTTCAGGACCTCCGACAGGGTGAACTTGTCGTTGAAGGAGTTGTCCCCCATGACGGCGGTGGCAGTAAAGTCTGGTGCAGGCTTTCCAACGAGTACGGACATAGGTATGGTTCCTCCGAAGATCAATGAATGATCGTTTGGGTGGTGGT